>JAEHKU010000026.1 GCA_016838825.1 Nitrosopumilales archaeon
AACTTATCAATGCTGCAACAAATGGTAAAATCCAAATGGCCCATGCAGTAACAGTTTCAAATGGCATATCCTAGCCCCCCATCACTCCACTCATGTAAGGAATGATCTGATTGAAGAAAATGTCAGGGTAAATCCCTACAACAAATGTAAAGCCAGCTAAGACCATTATTGGGCCAGTGATGTACCAATTAGCTTCCTTAACATTTGAAAGATTTTCGGGAAGTTTACCAAAAAAGACTCGTTTTAACATCCATAATATGTAAGACATTGTAAGGACTGTTGAAACAAGACCTAGACCAAACATAACCATCCTCAATTCAGAGCCTTGTTCAATTGCGGTCTGTAATGCGCCATAAAACAAAGTCCATTCGGCCATAAATCCGGAGGTTGGTGGAACGCCCATTATTGTAAGTGCCCCAATCACTGCACATGTAGCAGTAATTGGCATCTTTCCTGCTAATCCACCTAGCTTAGAAATACTTCTGGTGCCGACTTGGAGGATAATAGCACCAGCCACCAAGAAGAGTATGCCCTTTCCAATGCCATGAGAAACATACATCATTTCGGCGCCTGATAACCCCAAAGTGGAAAATGTTCCTATTCCAAAAATCAGATATCCCATCTGACTTATGCTAGAATACGCAAACAATCGCTTTAGGTCATCCTGCATTAGCGCCATTGCACCACCGTAAATCATTGTAGCTAGTCCCCATAGACCCAGCCACAATGAAATCTCTGCATACTGTTCAGGCATCAGAGTTACTATCAATCTAAAGAGACCGTAACCTCCAATACCGATCATTGCTGGGGACAAAAGTGCGCTAATGGGTGTTGGAGCTTCACCATGTGCATAAGGCAACCAAATGTGAACAAGAAATGCTGCAAGCTTTACAGCAAGACCAATGATAATGGCAATAGCTGCAAACCATACTATATTTTCAGGAATTTCTGCTTCCCTTATGTCAGCAAAGTCGAAACTTCCGATACTAAGACCAATTGCTAAAAATCCTAAAAGTAAAATGACAGCTCCCACATGAGTCCAGAAAAAGAACATTAATGCAATTCTTCTTCTTGCTCCGTATCCGTAGAATGCAATCAAAAAGAAAACAGGAATAAGCATTACCTCAAAGAAGACGTAAAATTGTATCAAGTTAGTTGAAAGAACAGTGCCAAGCATTCCCATGGCAAAGACAAGATATAATGCAAAGTACACTCCGATTTGATTATTCACGTATTGTTTAAGCGCAGATGACTCTATCATCTCGGTAGATCGTGTACCACCATCCGGCAGTGTTCTTTTGCGTTGTCTTTCTTCAAACTGTTCTTTTAATTTTGCAACCATGTATGGTTTAGAGTAGAGAGCAATGATTGTTGATAGAACATAAATTATGATGGCAAATGGTGATGCTAGTCCATCAAGCAGAAATCCAAATTCACCAAACAACTCAGTCCATTGATAATGTTCTTCATAGGTTCCTGAAGCTGCAGATATTATCAATATGGTAGTGCAATATAGTAAAAGTCCAAAGGTAAACCAGGTTGCTGCATTAGGTCCAAACTTTCGTCCTAAAATATAGGCAACAGGAGATAGTAAGAGAGGTAGGAAAACTACCTGCAATAAAACGTAGTCCATTATCCTTTCAAGCTCTTAAAGTCAGCGATATCGATATTCTTATACATTCTATAAGCAACAATAATCAATCCTAGACCAACTGCAACTTCAGCGGCTGCAATGGCTATGGAAAAGAGTGCAAAAGTCTGACCTGCACTGTTTGGAATAAATCTTCCAAAAGCTACCAAGTTTAGATTTGCGGCGTTTACAATGATTTCAATAGAAAAAAGAAGGCGAATTGCATTTCTTTTTACAGAAAGTCCGTAAATTCCTATGGCAAGTAATGCTACAGAAACTAGGACAAACTCAATTAGTTCGTTGCTCACCTTTTACATCCTCCCGTCTTGCCAACATCAGAGCACCAATAACCGATGATGCTAAGATAAGTGCCATCAAAATTAATGCAGGCCAATAGTAAAGTAGAAGTTCCTTACCTATGTCTCTATAATCAACTGGTGGTTCCTCGGTTGTTATTGTATTTAATCCAGAATTAATAATCACAGCTCCAATACCTAACATAATAATTAGCATCAACCCAACTCCAGCATATCTTCTTCGAGGATCTTCTATTTTCGTGAAGATCAGTTCCCTTCTAACTAGCATTACAGTAAACAATATTAGGACTGCAATAGAGCCAACATAAACTGCAAGTTGAAACATCGCAACGAATGGAGAATCTAAAAGTAAGAAAAATCCTGCTACACCTCCCAATGTTACCATTAAAGCAATTGAAGCATAAATCAGAGAACGTAATTCTAACGCAGCAATAGCAGAGCCAATTGTTAGAACAGAAAGAGCAAGAAATGTTGCATCAGCCATGTGTATCTCCTTTATCGTCTGCCTTTTCCTTATCTTCTTGAGTTTCTTTTAACTTTGATTCAAGTTGAGGCTGAGCTGGAGGAAGTGCTTTTTTGAGAGGAGCTGGAAGCTCAGCACTATGGCTTGCTCCTCTCTTACTAATCGCTATTTGGACATCCTGATTCATGTGTGCCTTAACTGCAAGCTGTGCAGGAGTGTAAATCAGCGATTCTTTAGTAAAAGACGAGAGCTCATAGTCATTTGTCATATACAATGCATAGAACGGACACGCGTCTACACATAGTCCACAGAAAACACATTTTCCGTAGTCAATTTGTGGCAATATGGCTTTCTTGTTCTGTTTCCACTTGTTGTCAACTTTGACCATTCCTATTGCTTCAGCAACGCCCTCACATGCTATAGCACATAGTTGACACCCAGTACATTTGTCATGAAACAGCATGTGTCTTCCCTTATAACCTGCAATTGCAACACCTGATACTGGATCATACTGGTAACCATCACCGACGAACTTTAATTTTTCTTCAGGATAACGTAGTGTGAATCGTTTAACTGCTAGATGTTTTACACCAGAATTAAGGGCCTTAATTATTCCGACTATAGTACTCATTGTATAAATCCCTCTGGTCCTAAGACTCCTCCATATATCAAGCCAAGAGCAATAAAGAGGTTAAGGAAACATAATCCAATCAACTTGTACCATCCTACATGCAAAAGCAAATCTATTCTAATGCGTGGAAATACTCCTCTAGGAAGTAGAATCACCATTATAACTCCCATTGTTTTGATTACAAACCACAAAGTACCGTTTAGCATTTCTTGACTGAATAACGGAAGTCCTGGAATCTTTATTGAAATTGGGCCCATGGTTATGCCCTCTGTAATTATTTCCTCAGGAAAAGGTGGCACAACCATAGGTCCATGCCAGCCTCCCAAGAATAAAGTTACAAACAGCCCAGCAAATGCATACAACTTGACATAACTACCAAGTTGAACAAGACCGTACATCATTCCAGAGAATTCAGTTAACCATCCAGCAACAATTTCACTTTCAGCCTCCGGAAGATCAAACGGTATTCTCTCAAGCTCAGCAAGTATTGAAATAAAAAATACAATAGCTCCTATGGGCAGGAATACAATCCACCAAATACCAGCTTGAGATGCGACAATTTCTGAAAGATTTAGCGTGCCCGTTAAAATGACAATTCCCAGAAGAGAAAGTATCAATGGTATTTCGAATGAAACCATTTGGTGCAGAGCACGTATTCCGCCGATAAAGGGAAATTTGCTATTAGCAGCCCATGAAACAAGAATCGTAATAATCGGAAAAAATCCAATAATTGCAAAGACTGCAATTAGTCCCACGTCAAGATCTGCAACAACCCACCCAGGAGCAACTGGAATCAAGGAAACAAACGCTGCAGCTGTCGCGACAAAAAGCACTGGTGCCGCCCAGAAAATTGGTTTGTCTGCCTTTGCTGGAATAATAATCTCCTTGGAAATCAACTTTAGACCATCAGCCATTAGTTGTAAAATTCCTTCTACTTTACCACAGTAAAATGGACCTGGTCTAAGTTGAATCTTTGCAAGAAATTTTCTCTCTATAAATATAGTTGCACCAGCTATCAGAGCTGCAAAACCAAATCCAGGAAAGGCAACTATTTTAAAAAAGTCAGTTTGAATCAGTGATTGAATAATTGGCAAAGTACGTGACGGATCTGCTATATACGTCACAGCAAGATACGGTGAGAGAAGTTTTCCGTCAATTTCTGGTAGCTCAATTAAAAAAAGAACGATAAATACAATTGGTAACCCAATTAGCGTAAAGAGAACTACTCCCCAGAAAATATTGTCAGTTAGTGATGCGATAAAATGTCCTAATCGAAATTTTGGTGCAATTGTTGACATTTATCTGTCAGCCTCCACTGGCCAATAGTTTAAACTCCAGTAAACTGCAGGCATGTTCCCAAGTAGTTCTCCTTTTAGTAGATAGGGCAAGCATATAATGTTCCTAAATGAACCGACACTGATCTTTAATCTGTATGGTTGTGGCGTACCATTGGAAACAAGATACATTCCAAGTGAACCACGTCCTGATTCAACTCTTCTGTAAACTTCATCTGCACTTCCTTTTGGATTTGGTTTAAGCTTGACTCTCACTGAACCTGAGGTTGGCATTTTTGTTAGAGCGTCTCTAATAATGTTACAACTTTCCAGCATGTCAAGATAGGGTACTCTTGAGCGTGCGTAAGAATCGCCTTCTTTCAAAACTTGGGTTTCAAAGTCGATATTATCGTAAACATCGTATGGTTCCTTCTTTCGGAGGTCAAAGTCCACACCTGCAGAACGTAGAACTGACCCTGTTACACCAAGTCTTATTGCGTCTTCACGTGATAAAATACCAGTTCCTTCTGTTCTAGATTTTAGAACAGGATTCTGGTAGAAGATGTCTTCGTATTCCTTTAGCCTTTTTTCAAAGTAACTCAACTGTCTTAAAACTCTATCTTCAAAGTTTGGTGGAACATCATTTCTAACTCCTCCTGGAATAAAGAATGAATGAGTGACTCTCGCTCCAGTCATTGCTTCTAGTAAGTCTATGAGGAGCTCCCTATCTGCCATAGGCCACATGAACATAGTAGAGTGACCCAGAAAAATACCGTAGATTCCCAGCCAATACATTGTGTAGACGCAACGATTTAGTTCAGATGCTATGACACGAATGTATTTTGCTCGTTCTGGAACTTCGGTTCCTAGTAGTTCTTCTACCGCAAGACAGTATGGATACAAAATGTTACACGAATCATGTATAACTGGTCGTTCTAAATGAGGAATGTTTAAGAGATAATTTCGATGTTCTGCCATTTTTTCTTCTCCTCTATGTACATAACCCGGATCTGGATCACATGATACAATGTAATCGCCGTCTACTTTGATAATTAGTCTCATGTGGCCTGAGCCAGGGTGTTGTGGTCCAATATTCAACGTCATGATTCGCTCGTCTTCTTTCTCGAGTTGAATTCCTGGGGGGAATTGTGTTGTCATTTTCTATCTTCCTTTAATCCTAAAGTCCTTTCTCAGTGGAGGCAAATCTGCCCAGTCTTCTGGAAGAAGCAACCTTCTGTTATCTGGATGTCCTTCAAAGAATACACCAAGCATTTCAAAGCATTCTCTCTCGTGAAATTCTACACTAAAAAATACATCCCTAAGAGAAGACATTCTTGTATTGTCTTTGCCAGGATTTGGAACATCTTCTCTGGGAACTCTTGTTGCTAAAGTTAAGATTTGCTTTGAAAGTTGTGGGTCTGTGTATGAACCTAAGTGATATACAACTTCAATTTCCTTTGAATCAGGATAATCAACACCGCTGACGGATTCAGCATGGTCAAATTTTAGTTCGTCTCGTATGTATTTTGCAATTTCTACTATATCCTCTTTTTTTGTGTTTATTCTTATTCGATTAGGCCTGATATATCCAATCTCAGCTTTGGTACCAAAACTAGAAACAATCCTATCTGCAATAGATTTCTCAAACTTTGGTAAATCCTCGGTAGGTTTTTTTTCAGGAACTTGTTTTTCAGCTACTTCTGGTTTAGTTTCAACTACTTCTGGTTTAGTTTCAGCTACTTCTGGTTTAGTTTCAGCTACTTCTATTTTAGTCTCAGCTACTTCTGGTTTAGTCTCAGCTACTTCTGGTTTAGTCTTCTTTGAGGTTTTTGGTTTTATCTTTTTAGTAGCTTTTCGTTTGGTCTTCTTTGAAGCTTTTCGTTTGGTCTTTGGTCTAGCTTTCGCTGGTTTTTTTGTAGAATTACTAGAACCCATTATTACCTAGCCTTCATTCTCTTAATTTTCTCTTGCAGAAGCATACATCCTTGTATAAGAGTTTCAGGTCTAGGTGGACAGCCCGGTACATACACATCAACTGGAAGTATTCCATCGATTCCTGGAAGAACGTTGTACGAATCAAAGTATAGTCCTCCAGTAATTGCGCATGCGCCCATAGCTATGACATATTTTGGGTCTGGCATCTGATCATAGACTAATCTTAGTCTTGGCGCCATTTTTCTAGTGATTGTTCCCTGTACAACGACCAGATCACACTGCCTTAGTGAACCAAAGGCTTCAATAATCCCGAATCGTTCTACGTCGTATCGTGAGCCAGATGCAGCTCCAAATTCCAAACTACAACATGCAGTTTCTATATGTACAGGCCAAAGGGACCACAATCTACCCCAATTAAGGGCATATCCAAGTGGCTTATCGATTGCTTTAACCAATACATCCCCTAATTTGCCAATGAAAACATTGGTGTGATGAGGAGTGATTAGTTCTTTCAATCTAGCTACCTTGTCCTCTCTTGTGTGATGAGGAGTGATTAGTTCTTTCAATCTAGCTACCTTGTCCTCTCTTGTGTCATGAATGATTTAAGAATTACCAAATATCTCTCCTCCTTGACTCATGCAGTGCATATGCCATAGCTGCAAACATTATTCCTAGAAATGCTAAAATTGGAAGTGTTGCCGTTCTTGGTAGTTCCAACATTGAAGTGCCCCAAGCAAAAAGAAAAATGGCCATAACATCAAAGACTACAAACATCAAAATATATGCATAATACTGCATCATGAAATGAGTTCTTCCTTCACCACTTGGGACTTGGCCACATTCCATGGGAAGAAACTTTACAGGATTACTTCTTTTTTTTGGTGCAATCATTCTAGATATGATGAGTGTTGGAGCCATTGCAATTAGTGCAAATCCAAAAATCAGTAAAACCGGACTATAGCTACTTGCTATCTCTCCAACCAAAGTAGCTTGAAAACCTATTAGATAATATAAAAATCTATGCGCATTTTTTACAAAATAAAAAATGATCCTGTAATATAATAAAAGAAAACAAAAGATCTAACTTATCAATATGGTTGATATACTCCATATGTAATATCAGAACAATGACAGTTAACGTGGGAGACAAAGCTCCAGATTTTACTTTAGTTGATACTGACTTGAAAATGCAAAGTCTTAATGAATTTAAAGGTAAAAAAGTAGTACTGTCGTTTTTTGTTGCCGCAAGTTCACCTGTATGCAAAACTGAATTGTGTACTTTTCGCGATTCATGGGATGAGATATCGAAACTTGGAGCTCAAGTAATTGGAATTAGTAATGACGGACCATTCGCGAATAAAGCATTCAAAGAAGCAAATAATCTAAACTTTCCATTACTTGGCGACTATACGAGTAAAACAATTCGTGACTATGATATTCTTATGCCGGACCTTTTACATGTTAAAGATTATGATGCTGCAAAAAGATCAGTGTTTATTTTAGACGAAAATGGAATTGTAACATACAAATGGGTTTCAGATGATCCTCTCGTTGAACCAAACTATCAAGAAATAATAGATTCTCTTAAAAAAGGAAAATAGTTCTCGACAATTTTTTTTCTATTCTATCTCAGCAAGAATATCATTTTTTGCAACGCTAGCGCCCTTCTTTAGTTTGAGTTTCTTTACTGTTCCATCTTTATGCCCTTTGATCGAAACCTGCATCTTCATAGATTCCAACACACAAATTACATCTCCTTTTTTTACCTTATCTCCTTCCTTGACATTAACTGAAACAACTTTACCTGGAATTTGACTCTTCAAATATAGTTGAGAATCACCTTCTGACCCGCTACCTCCAACATTTTTGTAAACAATTTCATTTAGCTGGTGGTGTCTGTTCAATGTTATAGGAACACCATCAACAACTACGCGCATCTTAGCAGTACTGTCTTCAAGATATTTTACAAAATGATATGATTGATCAAGAATAAACTCAATTCCTTTTGAAGTTATGTTAAGAATTTTGAGATTACGTTCTTTACCTTTTATTTTTACAACAAATTCAGAATTGCCAAGGTTTTGGAGAACCTCTGCATCAAATTTTTTGTCTATATCCTCTATCTTGTATTCCATTTTATGCTCTGTCCATTTGAGCTTTCCATCTAATGTTTTGACCAGGACTGGATTTTACTCTACTTTTTAGATATTCCGAATGAATTACTGCCGCAGCTAATGCAACATCTGATTTACTCAGTATTTCCTTCTTCAAATCGTCTTTTAATCTATCTAAAATCTTGTAACGCTTAAGAAAATCAGTGGATAGTTTTCCCTCGATGAATTCTTTAGATTCAAGAATTGTTTTGTATAATGGAATTGATGTTTCTACTCCCTCAATATAGAAATCGTTAAGTGCCGTCCGCATCCGTCGCCTGGACTCATCAAAGGTCTCGCCCCATGTAACTAGCTTAGCCATTAGTGAATCGTAGAATGAGGAAACACTACAACCTGGATAAAGATAAGTGTCGACTCTAACACCAGGGCCAGATGGGATTTTCACGTCAGGTACTGGACCAGTTGAAGGTGCAAAATCTAGGAATGTATCTTCAGCATTTATTCTACATTCAATTGCACAGCCGTTTAAAACCAAGTCTTTCTGTTTGAATGGAATCTCTTCACCGTTCGCAATGTCAATCTGTAGTTTAACAAGATCTAGACCTGATACCAATTCAGTAACTGGATGTTCTACTTGAAGTCTGGCGTTAATCTCAATAAAATAAAATGAACCATCATCAATACGAAGAAATTCTGCAGTTCCTAAATTTTCATAGTCTACTGCAATTGCAGCCTTTATTGCAAGTTCTCCTATCTTGTCTCGAATCTTTTGATCAACTACCGGTGAAGGTGACATCTCGATGAGTTTTTGATTTCGTCTTTGGATAGAACATTCTCTTTCAAAAATGTGCACTGCATTTCCATGACTATCTCTACCAATTTGAAATTCTATATGTCGAATTTTTTGAAGAAACTTCTCAACAAGTAGTGCTGACTTTCCAAATGCAGCCATTGATTCACCTGTAGCGGCTTCAAATGCCTCTCTGAGCTCATTATCATTGTTCACTAGTCTAATTCCCCTGCCTCCACCACCAAAAACCGATTTTAGCAGAACAGGATAGCCTATTTTACTTGCAATCTTTACTGCATCATCAACGTCTTTAACAAGGTCGGAGCTGCCAGGCACAGTAGGGACATTAGCTTTTTCCATTACAGCTTTACATTTCATCTTGTCACCACAAAGGTGCATAGCTTTGCCTGACGGACCAATGAAATTGATTTTCTTTTTTTCACAAAGAATTGTAAAATCTGCATTCTCTGAAAGAAATCCATAACCAGGATGAAGGGCATCTGCACCTGATGCTAACGCAACCTCAATGATTTTGTCTTGATTTAGATAACTTTGTGCTGGAGAAGCTTCACCGATGTGATATGACTCAGTTGCGTTCTTTACGTGTAATGAATTAACATCTTCATCAGAATACACTGCAACAGATTTGATTCCAAGTATCTTACATGTCTTGATTACACGTAAAGCTATTTCTCCTCTATTGGCTATGAGAATTTTTTCAATCATGTTTGTTACAAATTGATATTTCCATGCTTTCGTGGAAGTCTCTTGTCGCGCTTATTTGCAAGAGCTTCAAGAGCTTTAATCAACATAGGTCTTGTTTCGGCAGGGTCGATTACTGTATCAATAGTTCCATGTGATGCAGCAACATATGGATTTGCAAATTTATCTGAAAACTTATCCACAAGTTGTTTTTTCAGCGCTTCTGGATCTTTTGCTTTTGCAAGTTCCTTTCTGTTCATTATCTTTACAGCAGCCTCAGAACCTAATACTGCAATTTGTGCTGTTGGCCAGGCGTAGTTTACATCAGTTCTTAGGTTTTTGCTTCCCATAGCAATGTATGCACCACCATATGCCTTTCCAATTACTACTGTTATTTTCGGAACAGTCGCCTCACAGTAGGAATACAAAAGCTTACTCCCATGTCTGATAATACCTAGGTGTTCTTGATTGCTTCCTGGCATATATCCTGGAGTATCCACAAAAGTAATAATCGGAATGTTGTAACAATCACAAAATCGTATGAACCGCGCTGCTTTGTTAGATGAATCGATATCAAGAGCACCTGCTAATACCATCGGTTGGTTTGCAACCATTCCAATAGTTTTACCATGTAGTCTTCCAAACCCGACAATTACATTTGGTGCAAATAATTCATGAATTTCAAAAAATACATTATTGTCCAAAACTGAATGTATAATTTGCTTCATATCGTATGGCTGAAGAGAATTATCAGGTATAATATTGATCAGATTGTTATCAAGCCGATTAGGATCATCATCATTCAAAACAACAGGTGGTTCTTCTGAATTATTTTGTGGTAAATATGATAGGAGTGTTTTGACATAATCCATACATTCGTATTCATTTTTTGCAACAAAGTGAGCTACTCCACTTTTTTCTGCATGTGTCATAGCACCTCCTAGTTCATCAAATGTTACTTCTTCACCTAGTACAGTTTTTACAACTTCTGGACCTGTAACATACATAGTTGCGACTTTATCGACCATTATGACAAAGTCCGTCATTGCAGGAGAGTAAACTGCACCGCCCGCAGAAGGCCCAATACTAGCAGTAATTTGTGGTATAATACCAGAACCAAGTTCGTTATGGAAAAAAATGTCTGCAAATCCATCAAGACTGAGAATTCCTTCCTGGATTCTTGCGCCTCCTGAATCGGCGATTCCAATTACTGGACAACCAACTTGGAGAGCACGATCCATTATGTTAGTTATTTTTTTTGCACCCATCTGGCTAAGAGTTCCACCGAGTACAGTAAAGTCATAAGCAAAGACAAAGACTTGTCTTTCATTTATGGTTCCGTGACCAGTAACTATAGCATCACCATAGAATTTTTTACTTTGCATGTCAAATTCATGATAATGGTGAGTTGTGAGAGCACCTAATTCTACAAAACTTCCTTGATCCAACAACAAGTCAATTCTTTCTCTTGCCGTAAGTTTGCCCTTCCCATGCTGAGCTAGAATTTTGTCTTCTCCGCCACCTTTTTCTGCTTCTTTTCGTTTTTGAATAAATTCTTTAATTTTATCAGAATGCATGCCTAGAGACATAGAAGCGTTTTACAACATATATTAATTTAATTTGAATTCTATTTTCTTAATTTTTCGTCTACCCCGCCTTTGCTGAAAACTCGGGTCTAGTTTTTAACATTAAGAAGGCGAAATTTCTTAGCAGAAGCTTTCCTATATGCAACAAGGGGATTTGGTTCACTAATACACTTTTGACAGATACATAGCTGTGAGACTTTGGACAGATCGCAGTTGTCTTTGAACTCACAACTTGGACATCCTGCGGGTCCACTGCATACTAGACATCTCAATTCATTTACTTGGGCACATTTCTCGTGTTTCACACCATTTCCTTTTGACCACAATGCAATTTCGTTGACGTTGATTTTCTTTTTACATACTACACATGTTCCTGGAAACTTTAATGGTATGCTATGCCAACTCATTTGATTAATTCCATCTCCTTTTGAATGACTTTATCGTAATGTTCCTCGATGTTTAAATCAAGAGTCTTGTTTTTCATACAAAGCAGCATGTATGGAAAATAAAATGTTGAAAAGCTACTTACTGAAGTATGCATTTTTTTTGCAAGAACATGTGCAAGTTTTTTTATTGTTTTACCATCCCACATCAACCTGTTAAGAAGTGGCCATGAAAGATTGAAGCGTGAATACCTTACAGGACTATCAGCTTTATACAAGCCAAGTAATATTGAATCTAAATATCGTAACAGTCTCCATTCTTGAGTAGCTCGTATTTTTCCATAAATTATATCTGCTTCTGATAGCACTTTAAGCATCCGAAGCATTTCGTCCTTTGGTAAACTACTGGTTATAATACTAGAATAAAATGCATTTATTTTTTCTCGAGGATCAATTGACAATGAATACATTATCAACTTGGCTTCATCGTAAGATTTGGCTTTGAAAAATGCATTTACACCATCTTCAACATTCAAAGTCTCGAATGATTTTTCTGTTTGAGGTTCAAAGCCCGTCGTTCGAAGCTGGGCAGTATTAAGCATTGAACGTATGTCACCACGTGACTCCACAACTAGTTTCAGAATTGAACTCTCCACTAGTTTTGAACCTTCTTTTGAAAGAATATCTCCTAGATATATTCGCAAAAGTCTTGGTGGAATTGGTCTTAGCTTTATTGTTTTCGTTGCTTTTTTTATGGATCGCATCTTTGTTGACGAGTCATCATTTGCAGCAAGGATTATGGGTACAGTGGGTTCCTTGAGTATTTTTACAAGTGATTCCACTCCTCCATAATCAGACCTTCCATGTATTCCATCTACTTCATCAACAAAAATTAGTGGCTTCCCAAGAACAGTTGTACTACCTAATAGAGGCCCAAGTACATGAGTTATTTGCTCTTTATTACGAACATCACTAGCATTAAGAGATATCAAATCATATCCAAATTGTTTTGCAACAAGAACTGCCAGTGTAGTTTTTCCTATTCCTGGCTGGCCAACAAGAAGAATCGGCTTGGTTCCTTTTTTCCATTTATCAATCCATTCTATTAATGAAACTCTAGCCTCTTCGTTGCCTACCATATCAATGATAGCTTGAGGTCTGTATTTTTCTGCCCACATCATTTTTATCGCCTAGGAAGTTTTGTAGAAAATTCAGACCAGAGATTTTCCTTTTGAAGTTGGTTATACCAGAACATATTATAGTGTTCTACAGTGAGAAACAAAAATTCCAAGAAATCTCGATGAGAAAAGTTCTCCGGCAATGATTCTAGAGCAAGCCTTGCATCACGTAGATAAAGATCACTTTTTTTCAAAGTCATATTGAAACCTTCCTTTACGTCATTTGTTTGCAATGAATAGTATAAAGGCCAGGATGGAATCTTGATGAACTTGTTTTTAATAGAATCTTCTATTTCATTGCCACAACCAGTTGACTCTGCAGCTTTTGCCATTCCTTGGTAAAATATCTCACCCAATGGTTTTCTTCCCAGAGCCATGTTTCTCCCTGCTGTGCCCATAACTGCGCGGTACTTCTTATAGCATTGAGACATTACCTCCTCAGAAATTTCAGTAGGCTTTGTTTTTAATTCAAAATCAATATTTTGTCCTACTCTTGCATCTTTGAAACCTTTTTCAAATTCTTTTAGAACATCATCTCCACCCTTGCTAATTTTTGCACGTGCAATTTTTAGAATATATGGGTTCATTAGTTTGTAATCATCAAGGTATTCAAGATCTTCATCCCTATCTACAATCCTATCCATTGGCTCACTCAAATCGATAGCAATGATGTGACCGTCAACAATTTGCTCACGAAGTTTTCGGTCTTCATCCTTATAGTACTCAGAAGCTGCATCATACAGCGCATAGAAAACTGGAAATGTCATTTTAACAAAGTTAGAGTTGAGAATTCTCAAAACTCTATCATGCAATACATCATAATTTACTAATTTTGTTTTTATAGCATCTACTTGAGATTCTCCAAGTGTAATTTTAGTGGTACCTATTTCTTCAGCAAATTTTTGCTGAGTAGTAAATGGTGAAGCATCTGATTTTATTTCATTAAACAAATCATCTGTAAATCTTTTAACGAAGTTTGGAAATTCTTTTTCTGTTTCCTTCTTGTATTGATCAAACTGTTTGTAACCTTTGGACTTGAAAAGTCCTTGTTTGATTATTTGTTTTCCAGGTTTTGTAGTGATTAACGCATTCGCACTAAAAATTGATTCATCTTTGCCACTCACAGAAGGCGAAATCGTCTTTTGCTATTTATTCATTGAGTGATTTGTCAAACCTCTTCTTGAATTAAATTAGGAAAAAAATTTGGAAAATTGTGGAAATCATCGAAGTATTACAAGAAGCATCAAGGCTAGTTTATGAAAATGTGAAAAATCTTGCAGGTACGGAAGAAGCAATGGGAGATTTTGGAAGAGGTGCTGGAGGTGACATATCACGAAACATAGATATCGTTGCGGAAAAAACAGTTCTTGATTATTTAAGAAAAATTCAATTCGATTGTGAAGTTTTAGGTGAGGAGTGTGGCAAAGTAGAACTTTCGAAAAATCCTAAAGGAATTGTAGTTATGGATGCGATTGATGGTTCCACAAATGCTGTTAGAGGCATACCTTTTTTCTGTTGTTCACTTGCCTTTGCAACTGAAGCGAAGCTCAGCTCAGTAACAGATGCGGTAGTAACAGATCTCTCTACAGGTGACATGTACCATGCTGTAAAAGGAAAGGGTGCCTTCATGAATGGTAAAAAAATTCATGTAAATATCAAAGAACCAGTTTATCGTATTGTTTGCCTCAATACTTCTGGTATTTCTCCTTCTACTATAAAGAAAATATATCCAATCATTGAAGGATCAAATCATATACGACATCTGGGTGCTAATGCGCTTGAGCTTGCACTACTTGCAAGAGGATTGATTGATGTGCATATAGACTTTAGAGATAAATTAAGAATAACAGACATGGCAGCTGGCTATCTAATAGCTAAGGAAGCTGGAGGTTACATTCTAGATCAAAACAAAGAACCTTTAGAGTCTGAATTTGGATTTGATAAGAAAATCTCGTTTATTGCTGCTTCAAATAAGAAAATTTTGGACGACATACTTGGAAAATTACAATTGTAAGCGCCCTCGGCGGGATTTGTTCAATTAGTTTAACACCCTCACCAGTTTCACGCCTAAGAAACAGTCCGTATCAAATGTAATATAACGAAAATGTCAAGTCGTAAATACGAATTTGATGCATTGAATTTCGGGAAGCTAGCACACTATCAGCGGATCCTCCCGCATTACTGATGGTGTAGGTGCGACTTGCACAATTCGTATGCCCTAAGACATCAACCACGTCTCATGCTGGCTTCCTATTTTTTTAAAAGTTGACGTTTTAGTTGACAGTTCATATCAAGTATCAACGAGTTTATTGATAAAGAGTAAAAATACTCTCACGCCGTTTAGTTCATAAAAAATGACA
>JAEHKU010000027.1:0-10372 GCA_016838825.1 Nitrosopumilales archaeon
CCATCATAGGCTTTTCTTCTTCCATTTCTTCCTCAACCATCATAGGCTCTTCTTCTTCAGGTTCTTCTGGAACTGTTGTTACAGGTGCAGGTTCTGGTTGTGATATTGGTTCACTACAAAGTCTGTCTCCACATACTATTCTTTTTGTAGCTGAGCCGAATTGCTTTGTTCCGACACCTTTAGATTTTAGTGCATCAGCATCGATAATGTAGTTTGAAGTTATTGCAAACGTGAATAATGGTAGGATTGCAAGCAATCCCAAATATCGTAGTTTTTTATCCATTGAATCTTGAGGTATATTGGATCATTTAAAACAGTTATTCCAAATTTAACCAAACTTGAAGCGAACTTCATCTAAAAACAAATATTTCCTAATATGTTTTCATAGAATCTGATCATGACAGAAAATAATCATTCGTCAAAAAGTGATGAAGAATGGAAAAAGAAGCTAAGCCCCGAGCAGTTTGAAATTTGTCGAAAAAAAGCTACTGAACCTCCTTTTAGTGGGGGGTATTATAACTGCAAAGAAAAAGGAATCTATCAGTGTGTTTGTTGTGGAAATGACCTGTTTAGCTCTAACACCAAATATGATTCTGGTACTGGCTGGCCAAGTTTTTGGGATTCAATAAATAAAGAAAATGTGAAAACCGAATCTGATTCTAGCTATGGGGTGACAAGAATTGAAGTTATGTGTAGTAAGTGTAATTCCCATTTGGGCCATGTCTTTGATGATGGACCTTCTCCAACAAATCAAAGATTCTGCATCAACTCTGCATCTTTAAAATTAAAAAAAATGGATGCCTGAGATTAGACACATTTCATACAAGCGTATTGAACTAGTTGGGCTAATTACTTTATTATAGGATTGGTACTTTATTGGCTGTGCAAAAATCATACATAATTGCAATCTTGGTGACGTTTTTAATTGCAGGTACACCGGCATTCTCTCTCAGTTCTTTAGATAGAGTTCTATCTTCTGATCCAAAGATCGTTAATGCATTAGGAACTGAGATCGATTATCTAACGATAGGGAATCAGTATCAGATAACTGCTAAAGTATCAAATGCTCAAGACTTTGAACAGGACTTCGTTATCATTATACAGATAAAAGATCCACAAAATGCTGTAGCTAGCATATCATGGGTAGGCGGTTCACTTTTTCCAAATCAGCAGCTTAGCTCAGCTGTATCGTGGACACCTAATTCCTCAGGACAATACAAAGTTCAGATTTTCGTATGGGATAATCTTAAAAATGCAGACGCATTATCCCCCATACTGGAATTTTCAGTAGTTGTCAATTAACCTATTTTACGAATAAAATTATTTGATTATTTGAAGATGGACATACTTGACATAAAATCAACTAAGATTGGATACGCATGCGCGTTTCTTTCTGCTATCTTATTTGGTTCCATATCTACGCTTGCAAAACCAACAGTCGAAACTATTAGTCCTTTATTGCTGGCCGCTTTAGTTTCTTTTATTGCCGCAGCGGTACTAACACCTCTTACTTATAAGGCAAAATTCAACATTTCAAAAAGGAACCTTGGCCTCATACTAATAGTATCAATCTTAGGTGCTGTTCTTGCACCAAGTTTATACTTTTTTGGATTAGAATATACAACTGCATCTGATGCGACAATTCTATCAAATTCAGAAATAATTTTTACAGTAATTCTAGCATTAGTATTTTTCAAGGAACGACTAAAACGAACTGGATATTTTTCAATGGCACTTGTTTTTATTGGGATAATTCTTATTGCTACAAATTTCGAGTTCGATAATTTTGTACTTGAACCTAACATAGGAAATTTATTAATTATTGGGACAATGGCATTATGGGCATTAGATAATAACATTAGTAAAATTATTACCAAGTCTGTCAATGTTGCAAGAATAGTTCAGCTAAAATCACTCATAAGTGGTATCATATTAATCGGATTAGTTTTCTTACTTGGAATTTCAATTGACATAGACCAAGAAAAAATACCAAATATTGTTTTACTAGGAACAATTGGATTTGCTCTTCCAATGTTCTTTTTTTATAACGCAATAAAAAGAATCGGTACAGTACGAACTATATTGATATTCTCAACTTCAGCCATTTTTGGCGTCATTTATGCATCTATATTTCTGGGAGAACAGATAAGAGAATACCAAGTAATAGCTATGATTATCATGTTGGCTGGAATCTTTATTATGCATAGAAAATGATGTAAATTTTTCTAGGCTTATCAAATAACGATCAAATTTATAATATGTTTGCAAAACTGTTTCGTAGTTGAGTGATGTAAAAAAATTTCATAGTGATTCTGTTAAAAAATCTATTGTTGTTAATGCTTCACAAAAACAAGTTTGGAATACTATCAGTGATATAACTAACCTACCAAAATGGATACCTATAATCAAGAAGACCATTTTAAAATCTAAAATTAAAAGTGGTGTAGGTGCAGTACGAACTATTACTTTTAAGGACGGTTCTATCTTGGAGGAACATATTGTGGACTGGAGAAAAGAGAATTCGTTTTCCTATATTGCAGTTAGTGGATTACCAGTTAGAGCATATTTTGCAACACTTTCGATACAATCACTTGGCAAAAAATCAGTCCGTCTGACATGGGCAGGATATCTATCTAGTAAAAAAATTACAAATCGTGAATTTAAGGGTCTGATTTCAGAGTTTAATGCGCTCTATAAGGTTTCAATCAAAAATCTCAAAACTTTGATAGAACGATAATTCATGTATTTCCTATAATCCATCGAGGCTACGCTGAATCTTCTGCTTTTGGTGAAATAATGTGACAGTCACAATCACAAAGGCTTGTCTTGTGATCATTTAGACAGTCTATACACTTGTAATGGATGCTTTTTTCACAATTAGCGCACTTCACGTAATATATTAGAATAATCTTGCTTGAAAAGCTTCTCATTTATGACATCAATTAGTTAACACTGTGAAAAGCCTATTTTATTTTCTTGATCAGCGTAAAACGTGTTTTGCAAGGATCGATTTCTTCGTGCATATCGACGTGGCTGATAATTTTAACGTCAAATTCTGACCACCATTTTTTCATATTTCGATACCAAGAATTATCTTGGTTCGTAGATTGAATCTCTTTACCATCTTCACCATAAATTTCAATATTCATGATGTACTTGCTTGTTACTCTCCATAATTCATCAATTGTATTTTTCATATCCTTTTGAGGAACATAATTCAATACAGATCTAGTGAATACAAAATCTACTTCTGAATCGCGTAATGGAATATCTAAAATGGAACCATCTGTGAATTTAAATGAAGGATATTTTTCTCTTGCTTTTTCTAATGAATATGCGTTTAGATCAATTCCGTGTACATCAAAATTTTCAGGAAAATGTTTCAAATTATTTCCAACATTGCAACCTACTTCTAATACTTTCTGTACATGTAAAGATAGGACGAGATCATGGATAAATCTAGATAATTCATCATTTATGATTGCCTCATTTTCATTGGTCCATTTATTCCAAAAATTTACGTCATAATCCATTACATAATTCCGAAAGTTCTCTATTTGATATTAACGTCTAGCACAATGATGTATAACGTACAAAACGATATTATGTGGAAACGCTACGAACGTGAATCAATGACTGAAAAAATAAGGGTGGGATTAATCGGCATTGGAAATTGTTTTGCTGGTTTAATTCAAGGCATAGAATATTACAGAAAAAATTCTGCAAAACAGGTCATTGGTATTATGCATAACAAATTAGAGGAATATTCTATTCATGACATTGATTTCGTTACTGGTTTTGATGTAGGAGAAAACAAAATTGGAAAGCCAATCAATGAGGCAATTTATGAACATCCGAATATGGTTGATTGGATACCAAAAAGTGATATGCCGAAAAGCTCTGGATTGGTATATCAAAGTCCTGCTCTAGATGGAGTAGGAATATGGGTTGAAAATAAAGTAAATCCAATCAAAAATGACAGAAGCGAGGAAGACATTACTAAAGAAATTAAGAGCGTTCTAAAAGAAACAGGGACAGAAATTCTTGTATCATACTTGCCAGTTGGTTCAGATAAAGCAACCAACTACTGGGCGCAAATGTGTCTAGATACAAATATCGCTTTCGTCAACTGCATACCCTCTTTCATAGCATCAGACAAAGAATGGGCACAGAAATTTTCTGAAAAAAATATACCATTGGTAGGCGATGATATCAAAGGACAAGTTGGGGCAACTATTGTGCATCGAACACTTGCAAGGCTTTGTGACGAAAGAGGAACAAAAATTGAAAGAACATATCAGATCAATGTTGGAGGAAACACTGATTTTTTGAATATGAAAGAGCAGGAACGCTTAGTAAGTAAAAGAATTTCCAAAACTGAAAGTGTTCAGAGCCAGTTGTCTGAGAGACTTGCAGATGATCAAATTTATGTTGGTCCATCTGATTTCATTCCATTTTTAGGTAACACCAAATTGATGTTCATGAGAATAGAAGGGAGGCAATGGGCAAACATTCCTTACAACATGGAAGTACGACTGGAGGTTGATGATAAAGCAAATTCTGCGGGAATTGTAATTGATGCAATTAGATTAACAAAGATAGCTCTTAAGAGAGGACTTGGTGGTCCAATCATACCTGCAAGTGCATATTTAATGAAACACCCAATACAACAAATGAGTGACCCAGAAGCAAGAAAGGCTTTAGAGAAGTTTGTGGATGGCAAAGACTGATAGTGGTCTGAAGGAATCTGCCATAAACGAAATAACTGGACAAATTTGCATAGCCTCTATTCTAAACGAAAGTAAGATTGAGTCAGCAAATATCCTTGCATTATTGAATATTAATACTGCCATTGAAAACACTCTGAAACTGTACTGCCTAAATAGCGGGTTGATTCGCGAACATGAAACTGACTCGGAAGAACAATTTCACGCTATGCTTAGTAAGACAAAAGAGCAAAATAAGATAGTAGAAAATGAGCGAAGCGCCATTATAAAATTTCATGAACTGTCTAATCAGTATCATCAAGAGCAAAACCCCAAAGTTGATGATGCATCAATAGTAGAATACTTGAGATTAGCAAAAATTCTTTTAGCTCACTTGTTTGATTTTCGGGCTAGCAAGGATGAATGGGAAAAAATGAAGGCTTTAGTAAAAAAGACTATGATAGAATAGTCTTGTATTTTCTAAACAAGATTATAAAACTGTGTAATTGACTGCATGATAATGCAGTCTGTAGTTCTTTTTGGTCTAGGTAGTATAGGCGTAGAAATTTTTCGTGCGTTATATCATAATAAAAAATACAAAATTGCAGGTGTAGTTGATAATAACCCATCAAAAGTAAATCAGGATGCTGGCCTAATAGCTGGTAAAAAAAGAACTGGACTTAAAGTTGTAAGCAAAATTAGTGAAATAAAATCGAATCCAGACATCGTAATACATGCTACCATGTCGTCACTAAGCGATGTCAACAACCAGATATCTAGTATTGTAAGAAATCGTATTAATGTAGTTTCGACTTGTGAGCAGCTTGTATATCCAATAGGTAGTAATAAGAAAATTGCCAAAACACTGGATCGTCTTGCAAAAAAATACAATGTAACTATAGTAGGTGTGGGGGTAAATCCAGGGTTTCTTATGGATTCTATGGTTTTGATGTTGTCAAGTCTTTGTACAAAAATTAATAAAATTAAGGTGGAGCGTATAGTTGACCTGACTAAACGTAGAAAAGCATTACAAAAAAAGATGTGTTTAGGTCGTACTCCTCGTCAGACTCGTGATATAATGAACAAATTAGGACATGTTGGATTAGAAGAATCTGCAATGATGATTTGTGATGCGTTGAATGTTAAACCCAAACTTCATACCAAAATAAAGCCTATAATTGCAAAGCACCACATTCACTCAAATGGGGTGTCTGTGCGCCGTGGTCAAATTTCAGGAATTGAGCACAATCTTATAGCAAAGAATAAGGGTTCAGAGTTTCTTCGAATGAACTTATCTATGTATGCAGGTGCGCAAGAGTATGATTTTGTAGAAATTAAAGGAATTCCACCATTGTCAATAAAAACTTCTGGGGTCAACGGGGACAAGGCAACTGTTTCATTGTTACTCAACTACATTCCAATTGTTTTATCTGCAAAGCCAGGTCTCTTTACTCTAAATAAACTACGCATTCCTTGGGCTCACATGTAATTTAGATTATTGGCTTAGATTTTTCATCTTTTTTGAATTTATGTGTGCCAATCTTAGAGGTTCTGGATACCAATATCCATCTAGAATTAATTCACGTGTTATCTTTAAAGCAGTTTTTTGACTAACTTTATGACCAACACTGACATAGATTTTCTTTTTATTAATTTTGATCACATTTCCCATGATTTTTCCATCCAAGACTACTTTGTCTTGCTTCTCAGTTCCGCAAAGTAGACTTTTTGCAACACCAATAACAGGTTTGTTAATCTTTACTCCAATATAGCAAGCTAATCCTGATCTTCTAGGATGTAATTTGCCATGACCATCAACTAATAGTACATCAAATGGTCTTTTGAACAATTTCAACGTAGAAAGGATTGGATTAGACTCGCGCAACATAAACATCCCTGGGATATACGGATATTTCACTTTCAGAACTTTGCCGACTGTTTTTATTGTTTTTAATGTTTTTTTGTTTAAAATGACTCCAGAACAGTATGCAGTATTATCTTTGTATGCTACGTCGACTCCCGCAATATACTTAATTTGAGGAGGGAGTATATTTCTCGCAATTACTTTTTTTGCAATATCCTGTTGTAATGCAATTACATCTGAGTATATCGAAAAGTCAATCATTAATCATTTGAGAAGATCTGTTGCTTCTTCCCTTGTTAACGCAACCAAAGTTTCTGTTTGGGTTACATCGCCCACATTAATTCCGAGTCTCATTGCTTCTTTTTCATTCGGAGCTTCATAAATCCAAACTGCATCATACTTCCCAAGTGTCCAATACGTTCCAATTATTTTGATACCAGTGGGCAAATTTTCCATAATTTTATTGCCTAATTCAAAAGCATCTTTAGCTTTTTTCCTAAATTTAACGAGCGCTATGAATATCATTAGAATTTAGTTCAAAGCAAGTTACTTAAATTATCATGAAGTAATTCAAGTACTGTGGTCCCACGTGGAATAATATTTTGGGCTTATCTCTAATATTGCTGAAAGTCCTTCCTTCACGCCGTCCATAAGCATCTTAGCAATTTCATTATCAAGACTCCCAGTATACTTTAACATGATTTTTTCCGCAATTGGAATATTAGATTTAATGTCTTCAGAAATTCTTGCTTCACCTTTACCACGAACTCCTTTGTAAGGCATGTTTTCGTCATCTACACAAAAATAGACAATATTTTTCTGTCTGATATTTTGAATTTTTTTTGAATTCTTGCCAGTTTCTATGTATAATTTTCCATCTTGAAATAAGTACCAGACAGGATGAACATTAGGTTCACCATTACGATCAACTGTCCCTAACAACAAGTTTAACTTACTATTTGAGAGAAAGTCAATTGTTTGTGGTTCGGTCAATATGGAACCAAAACCTGGACTTGCGTGGACTATTTTCATATTGTTCTGTATCATATTACTAGATCTAAATTAAACTATCGTGGTATACTAGCAGAGCTAAGTCATTTTACTGTTAAATCAATACACTTTCTAATCTTCTCAGCAAGAGACCTTAGATCACTATCATCTGCTAAAGTTCTTTTAGGCCATGCCGTTGTGATGTTTTTGTAACGTGGTATAACATGCACGTGAACATGTGGAACTATTTGATTGGCAGCACGACCGTTGTTTTGACCAACGTTAAATCCATCTGCTTGGGTTGCTTCTACTACACCCTTAGCAATTAATGGTACTTTTGAAAATAGTGCCCCAACAAGATTTGTTGGCATATCAAGAATCTTCTCATGGTGTATACGAGGAATCAAAAGTGTATGACCTCTATGAATTGGATATTTATCCATTATAGCAACATAATCATCATCTTCATAAACGAAGAATGCGGGGGTTTTTCCTGCTATAACATCACAAAATATGCAGTCCATGAATAGTTGGAATTTTGCATTTTATTTAATACTATTTGGAAATATCACGTCATAACTTATTTAGGGTAAAAATTTGATTGAATCATTCCATGGGCAAAAAAACTAGGCGCGAACGAGAAGAGAAAAGAGAGAGTTTTGCGGCTCAACGAAGTCGTGAAAAAAGTAAAAACACTTTGATTGCAGTTGGAATAGCAGCCATTGTTGTAGTTATAGTAGGATATTCAGCATATATTTTTGTAACAACTGGGGTTGATGCTCCAGGGGCACCTCAAGGAGCAGGGACATTAGGTAGCGCGCATGAACATACATCAATACTTGTAAGAATATTTGGTGACAAATTTGATTTTTCATCTTCCGCATTTCAAATAAAAAGTAGTTGGATTCATTTTGAAGGCCAAGATGGTGACACTATTCACCGCCATGCAACAGGAGTCACGCTGGGATACATGTTTGATACATTAGGTATTGGTCTAGATGATCAATGTTATAGTTTCCCTGATGGTAGACAATTCTGTACTGACGAGAATTACTCTTTGAAACTCTTCATAAATCATAAACCAGAATCAGATATACGTGATTATGTTATCCAAGAGGATGATAGAATTCTAATATCATATGGTAATGAGGATGCAATACAAATTGATGAACAACTTATAGAACTTGATTCAATGCGATAATTGGTTAAATCACTTCTATCTCATTTGAACACTGATAATAAACATATGAAAGTCTAAATTATAGTCAGCATACATTTCTTTTATTAAAATGGAAATCTCAAGCAGAAATGTTGTAGAAGGAATAGCTCGTGCGCCACACAGGGCTATGTACAAAGCGATGGGCTTAACAGATGATGATCTAAGCAAGCCCATGATTGGGGTATCACATACTGGAAATGAAGCTACACCATGTAATATTCACTTAGGAAGATTAGCTCAAAAAGCTAAACAAGGTGTAAAGGATGGTGGAGCAACGCCAAGAGAGTTTAGTACCATAGCAGTTAGCGATGGTATAGCTATGGGACATGAAGGAATGAAATCTTCGTTGGTAAGTAGGGAGGTCATAGCAGATTCAATTGAGTTAATGGTTAGAGCTCATCAATATGATGGATTAGTCGGAATTGCAGGCTGTGATAAGAGCTTACCAGGAACTATGATGGCAATGGCAAGACTGAATATTCCTTCAGTTTTCGTGTACGGTGGTACTATAATGCCAGGAATGTATGAGGGAAAAGCTTTGACAATACAAGATGTCTATGAAGCTGTTGGAGCTTATGATGCAGGACAAATAACCCTTGAAGCATTGAAAAATATAGAAAATTATGCGTGCCCTAATGCTGGTTCATGTGGTGGAATGTTTACTGCAAATACCATGGCATCTATTAGTGAAGCTCTTGGTATTGCATTGCCAGGAAGTGCTGGTCCACCTGCGGAAGATACTAGAAGAGAGCAAGTCTGTTATGAAACAGGAAAAACAGTGTGCAATCTTATTGAACAAAACATACGGCCAAAGGACATAATCACTTTTGATGCGCTTGAAAATGCAATTACTATGCTGAATGCAGTGGGTGGTTCTACTAATGCGGTTTTACACCTATTAGCTCTATCACATGAAATTGGACTTAAACTAACTTATGATGATTTTGAGAGAATAAGAAAAAAAGTACCTCATATCGCAAATATGAAACCAGGAGGTTTTCATGTGATGATTGATCTAGATAAGATTGGTGGTATTCCACTAATAATGAAGTCCTTGATGAAAAAGAACCTTCTTCACGAAAATGTCTTAACAGTAACTGGAAAAACTCTAAAACAAAACCTCGATGCGATTAACGTAACCTTTGATGAAAACCAAGAAATTGTCAAGCCAATTGATTCACCAATTCATAATGTCGGCACTGCAATGATTTTAAGAGGTTCTTTAGCACCTGATGGAGCTGTTGTTAAGATTGCGGGAATTAAAACATCTCAGTTTAAGGGAGTTGCAAAGGTGTTTGACAAAGAAGAAGATGCCTTTGATGCAATTTCTAAAGAACAGATCAAAGAAGGTGATGTAGTTGTGATTCGATATGAAGGGCCAAAAGGTGGACCTGGAATGCGTGAAATGCTTGCTGTCACTGCTGCATTAGTAGGTCAAGGTCTTGGCGATAAAGTTGCGCTTGTTACAGATGGTCGTTTTTCAGGAGCTACACGTGGACTAATGATAGGACATGTTGCCCCAGAAGCGTTCGTTGGAGGAAATATAGCCTTGGTAAAAAATGGAGACGAGATAATAATTGATGTAGAAAATAA
>JAEHKU010000027.1:10382-14061 GCA_016838825.1 Nitrosopumilales archaeon
TCACTTGAACTCACAGTGTCAGAAACTGAGTTAAAAAGTAGGCGAGAAAAATGGAAACAACCTACTCCCAACTACTCAAGTGGTGCACTAGCAAAGTATGCATCACTAGTAAGTTCTGCCTCGGAAGGAGCAATCACAAGACCCATTTTCTAGCAGTTATTTAGTGTCGCAAAAAATCTCCTTTTACAATTTCATATCTAAAATGGATGCCTGTTTTGGGCCATTAGAATGAAATTATAAATAGTACTGCTGAATCACGGCACTCATGGGTGACCAGCTTTGGTCAATCAAAGGTTAAAGTAATTCCCCTAGAGTTATCTGGCTCCCAGTTTGAAATCTATAACAAAATTTCAAGAAATTATAATTATTCATTCATATTCGAATCTCTTACCGGGCCTGAGGAATTATCTGAAACATCGCTAATGGGATTTGACCCAAATATCATAGTTAAGGGATATCGTAACAAGGTTGTTTTATGTTACAAAAATGGAACCCAAAAAACTATTGCAACTGAAAATCCATTTTCAGAAATAAAAAAACTACTCTTTCAAATTACAGATCAAAAATATCGCTATCTTGGCGGAGCAGTTGGAATTGTAAATTATGATGCTATACGATTATGGGAGAATGTTCCAGACTCTCATGATAAGAAAGAATCACTGCTTATGGAGTTTGGAATATACACCGACGGGATATTGTATGATAATAAAGAGAAGAAAGCTTACTATTTTTATTATGATAATAACAGGTCAGAACAGATCAAAGTATCAGATAAAGCGTTTGGAAAATTTGAGATTGCCGAAATTTCAGAAAATCTAAATAAAGAAAAATTTTCTGAACTTGTCAACAAAGCAAAGGAATACCTCTATGACGGTGACATTTTCCAAGTTGTATTATCTAGAAAATTTAGTTTTAAGTCACAAGGTGACTTGTTAAAAGTATACAAAATATTGCGACAAATTAATCCATCACCTTACATGTATCATATGAAGATGGATAATAGAACTATAATAGGTTCTAGTCCTGAAATGTTGTTAAGAGTTACTGGAAATATTGTGGAAACTTTCCCTATAGCCGGTACAAGAAAAGTTACTGATGATGAAGCAAAAAATGAAGAAAGAAAAAAGGATATGCTAAACGATGAAAAAGAGCTAGCCGAGCATACCATGCTTGTGGACTTGGGGCGTAATGACATCGGACGAGTCTGTAAATACGGTTCCGTACGTGTGAAAGAGTTAATGTCTGTAAAGAAATTCAGCCATGTTCAACACATGGTAACTCATGTAGTTGGAGAACTGAATCCTACCTAT
This sequence comes from Nitrosopumilales archaeon, assembly GCA_016838825.1. Classification (GTDB taxonomy): domain Archaea; phylum Thermoproteota; class Nitrososphaeria; order Nitrososphaerales; family Nitrosopumilaceae; genus JAEHKU01. Next base: position 11,693 of record JAEHKU010000027.1, read on the forward strand.
GATAGTTTTGATGCATTAACGGCGGTCTTTCCAGCTGGAACAGTATCTGGTGCGCCAAAAGTGCGAGCAATGGAGATTATTGATGAGTTGGAACCAGAAGCAAGAGGTCCTTATGCAGGAGCTGTTGGGTATTTTTCATTCAATGGATGCTGCGATTTTGCAATTGCAATTAGGACAATATTTTTCGATGGCAATCATGGTTTTGTACAAACCGGGGCAGGTATTGTCTCAGATGCAATTCCTGAAAATGAATTTCGTGAAACGAAAAACAAAGCAACTGCAATGCTGAACGCCTTAAAAGAGGCGGCAAAATGAAATTTTTAATCATAGACAATTATGATTCATTTGTCTATAACTTAGCTCAGATTCTTGGAGAACTTGATGTTGATTCTAATGTTGTAAGAAATGACAAAATAACTATCGAGGAGATTAAAAAGCAAAACTTTGATGCAATTGTAATTTCTCCTGGACCAGGTACACCTGAGGATCGAAGATATTTTGGCGTTTGTACTGATGTCATAAAACAACTTGGTTCTAAAATTCCTGTGTTTGGTGTTTGTTTAGGTCATCAAGGAATTATTCATGCTTTTGGCGGCAAAGTCGTAAATGCGTGTAGAATACGACATGGTAAGACTAGTCCAATACAACATTACAATACACCATTGTTTGAGGGTATTGAAAATCCGTTTATGGCTACACGATATCACTCACTTGTAGGCGACAAAACCATAATTCCAGATATTCTGAAAGTAACTTCAATTGCACAAGATGATGGTGAAATAATGGGTGTTAGCCACAAATTTCATTTGATTGAGGGGGTACAATTTCATCCTGAATCAATTATGACTCCAGATGGAAAAAAAATACTAGCAAATTTTTTGAGGTTGATAAAAAAATGATCAATGATTTGACGAATAAGCTTTCCTTCTCCTCAGATCTATCTTACGATGAGATGAGTAAAGCAATGACTGAAATTCTTGGTGGTAATGTACAAACACAAGAAACTATAGATTTCTTAAAAAAACTAACGGAAAAGGGAGAGACTGACGATGAGCTTTTAGCAATGTTAGACAAGATGCAGGAATTTGCAGTACCTATAGCTCCTAGAACAAAGGGAAGGGTTATCGATGTCTGTGGCACAGGTGGTGATAAAATGAAGACTTTCAACATATCTACTGCAGCAGCATTCGTTGTAGCCAGCGCTGGAGGAACAGTTGCAAAACATGGTAACAGGGCAGTATCCGGTATTTGTGGAAGTGCAGATATTTTTGAATATTTTGGGTATGACCTAAACGCATCACCAGAAAAGATTACAGAAATTATAGAAAGATTTGGAATTGGTTTTTTATTCGCACAAAAATTTCATCCTGCGATGAAAAATGTTGCAGAGGCAAGAAAAATTCTAGGAATTAGAACTGCATTTAATTTATTAGGACCTTTAAGTAATCCCGCTAAGGTAAAAAATCAACTAATTGGTGTATACTCTGCTGATTTTCTTGAAAGATTAGTTTTACTTCTAAAAACACGAGGTGCAGAAAATATTATGACTGTACGTTCACATGATGGTTTAGATGAATTATCTACTAGTTCTAGGAATCAAATTTGCTTACTCAAAGATAAAAAAATAAGCCTCAAAATTCTTAACCCGCAGCAATTAGGCCTTGCTAAAGGTAACTTGAATGAAATTCAGGTATCAACAAAAGATGAGGCTATTAGAGCATTCTTTTCTGTCTTAAATGGTTCAGCTAACCAATCCATGAATGATATTACTGCACTTAATGCTGCAGGGGGACTAGTTGTTGCCAATATTGCAGATGGTTTTGATGATGGAATACAGATGGCACTTGATGCTATGAAGAGTGGTAAAACCTATGAATTATTCAAAAACCTGATTCGCCATTATGGAGACCTACAAAAAATTGAGGAACTTGAAAAGTTATGAAAAATATGCTCACGAAATTAGTTGAAAATTCTCAACAAGCAATTAAAGATGGGATATATGACATATCTGTTAGATTACAAAAATCTGAACTTGATCTTTTAGAATCGATCAAAAAGACTCCTCATGCTCCATTAATCACTGAAATAAAATTTGCTTCTCCCTCTTTAGGTGAAATTAGAACGGTATCGTCTCCAGTAGAAATAGCAAAAATGATGGTTGCAGGTGGCGCTATTGGTCTATCAATTCTCACTCAACCACATCTTTTCAATGGTTCTCCAGAATTTTTCACACTAATTCGTAGACAAGTTACCTTACCATTGCTTATGAAAGACATAATGATTGATAAAATCCAGATAGATGCGGCTGAGAGAATTGGAGCCGATTACATTCTCTTGATACAATCACTTTTTGATAAAAAAATACTAGA
>JAEHKU010000028.1 GCA_016838825.1 Nitrosopumilales archaeon
TCACCCACAGATTTTTTAATTGGAGGCAGATTTGTTATATTCTGGATTAAATTGACTTGCAAAGGAATCTGTCATAGATACAAGGGTATCAAGCTACAATATCGTAGTAGATACGGAGAAGGTCAAAAACGATGCACTGAATGTAACGTTTTCATAGAATGGAATGGAACTTTTTGTCCATGCTGTGGTTTGAAACTAAGAGGAGTTCCTCGTAACAGAAAAGCGAAAGAAAAAATCTTGAATTTATCACGGATTTAACATTTGATACGAACTGACAAAAATAGGTTCGAAAATAAAGAGGGGTAAAGATTGTTTTATTACCTGTTAAAAAGAAAATTAACATGTGCTGAAACGTTCTGAAATGCAAAAAATTGTTAATGGATATTCTGACATTCGAATTGGAGTTCTCGGAAGCCATTCGGCACTAGAAATAATGGATGGCGCAAAAGACGAAGGCATAAGCACCATTGTCTTTTGTCAAAAAGGGAGAGATACTCCATACAAAAGATTTTCAAGAATTGCAGATGAAATAATCGTATTAAACAAATTCAAAGACATGCTTTCTGCAAAACATCAAACAATAATGCGTGACACTAATACCATAATTGTTCCACATAGAGCACTTACTGCTTACCTAGGATACAAGCCAATTGAGAACAGCCTTAAAGTCCCTATATTTGGAAATCGTGCATTGTTTCAAGCAGAAGAAAGATCACACAGAAAAAACCAGTATTATCTTCTTGAGAAAGCACGAATTAAACACCCTAAATTATTTAAAAACCCAAAAAAAATCAATAAACTTGCAATAGTAAAAGTTCAAGAGAAGAAACGTAAACTTGAACGGGCTTTTTTTACTGTTTCATCATATTCGGATTACACAAGGAAAGTTGAAACCAAGATTAAACAAGGGCTTGTATCGAAGACTGATGTCAATACTGCAAGTATAGAAGAGATGGTAATAGGAACATATCTCAATTTTAATTACTTTTACACTCCGATTTCTGATAATGTTGACTTTATTGGAATAGAAAGAAGACTTCAAACAAACATTAATGATTTTAATGCAATTCCTGCAGCCCAACAGCTGGAGATTAATGTTAAATTACAAAATATCGAAGTTGGGCACACTCCTGCAAGTATAAGAGAATCGCTTTTGGAAAAAGTAATCTCAATGGGAGATAAATTTGTAAAGGCTGTTAAAAAGGAATATCCGCCTGGAATTATTGGGCCATTTTCTTTGCAGAGTGTGATAACGCGGGATCTTGATATTGTAGTATATGATGTCTCACTAAGAGTTCCTGGAAATCCCATAGTAGCAACTACCTCTCCTTATACAAAATACCAATATGGTCAAACATTCGGAATAGGTCGAAGAATTGCAATGGAAATTAAAAAAGCTCATGACGAAGAAAGACTAGATGAGATAGTAACTTAGGCTTCCATCTTTTCTTTCAAAAGATTCTTTCGCACTAGAATAGGTGTGTTGTAAAAGCTTGCAAGAGCAACAGCATCAGAAGCTCTATAATTTCTCATCACAACATCTTTCTTTCCAGTAAAATACAAGTTAGCTCGAAGGACACTACCACTTTCGTAAACTTTGATTTTAACTAGAAGCATTTCACTTATTTCACAAATTTCTTCTAGCATGTTATACACTGTTGGCACTGTATCTCTCTGGCCGTTGACAAAACTAGTGATGTGTTTTGCTACCTCACCAGAAAATGCACGCATATGAAATTCTTTGTTATCAACTGAACGCATTACCAAGATCCCTTCAACACCATAGGGATCAACAAATCCCACATGTGTTATTTTTACAGATTCATAATCGGAATCAATTTTCTGGTCTATTTTCATATTTTGGTACTTGTACTATCAAAGATAAATTCTTTGACAGGTACAATTTAATTCAGAACGTAGGATTTACAAAGTAATGGAAACAAAGATCACAAAAAAAACTGATGGTAAGATTTTGATCATTACAGGATTTGTAGCAATTGTGATTCTATTTTTAATATATTCAAGATTTGAGTATCTGAACGTAACTCTTGATGCAGTACCAGTATTACAAAGAATTGCTTTTGCATTTTATATAATACTTGGGCTTTCATTTTGCGCAATATCATATGGTCTTTACCGATTTCATAAACAGCAAACAACAAAAAATGAAAACACAATTTTAGCAATAATTGGAGTTATTACATACAATAAGCGATCTAGACAGATCTTTGTTGCTGCTTTTATCGCCTATGGATTGTTTTTTGCACTAGCATCTGGAATAATAGTTTACCAACCTGAAGTCATTTTTTCTGAACATTATGGAGCAGTTGTTCCTTCAGCACATATCACCTCATGCTGTGGACCACCTGGCTATATGCCAAAGATTGTAGCTTTTTTTACTGAACATATAGGATTGCAAATTATTCCAATAAACTTGGTTTTACTTCTTGTTGTGTCTTATCTAGTAGGTCTTAACTTTGCAATTGCTGCAAAAGCCTTTTCAATCACAAAGCAAGGAGGTGGACTAGGAGCTATTGGTGCATCAACAGGTTTATTCATAGCCTGTCCAACTTGCGCTGGAACGGTATTATCGCTTTTAGTAGGTGGGAGTGCCATCGCATTAACGATTGCAATTGCACAACTTCAAACTGTATTTATTGCGATATCGATTCCAGTTTTGCTTGTTACTCCAATAATCATGACTCGAAGAATTAGGAAAATTAAATCAGAAAGTTGTTCTTAGGATTCTGCCGAATAGTAGATTTGAAAATTTTCATTAACCTAGTTAATTATGTGATATGACTTACAATATGATTAAAAGGTCTTGAGCTTCTCAACTACAATCTTGAATATTTCGTTATTATCAAGTAGAATGCATGGGATATTATTTTCCTTGCAAGCGATTCCATTTTCTGTGTCACGAGTTACAAGTACCATATTATTTTCCTTGGCATAATTTATTACTGAATAATCAGCATGCAATTTTTTTCCTGCTGTACGAAGTTTCTTAACACTATAAGCTTCATATCCTAGTTCCTTTAATCGGTCATCCATACCGTCATCCATCTCATCAACGAGCACTTTCATTTTCTAGATCTTTCCTCCTTACATCATAAATTTCATATGCTAATGTAAATCCGAATAATATTACGCTAGTTATCAGTAATATTTGTAGATTGTACCAAAACGTAACTAAAAGCATGATATACGCGATTATGAATGCTATGTGATCAGCTTTTACTATCTGTCTGTTACCTTGTGAGATTTCGTAGAACTCGTAACCTATAGTAAATGTAAATAATATTGCGCTAGCAATCTTTAGTTCAAATGATTCTGTAGGTATAACGATTAAAATCGAGGCATATCCAAATAGAAAGGCAATGTGATCAGGTTTCCTAAAAAATCTGACAGTTTTAGGTAATCTCAACATGGGCTATTTATCGAATAGGATTCTATTTTTACTCTTTGTCTATGAATTCGTTCGCAGTTGGCGGGTCTGGGGCTAAACCTTTTCTTTTTCTAATATCTGATACCACAGTTGGTAAGACAGAATTTGGAACCGGAGTCCATGACTTAAAGTGAGTATTCCACATAGCTTTGCCAGCGGTTTGTCCTCTCATTACTTCTGAGAGATCAAATGTTTCAGAAGCAGGAATTTCTCCTGTAACAATACTAATTACTCCTTTTTGCTGCATATCAATTACCTTACCTCTTTTTCCAGAAATTACTCCTGCTACGTTTCCAATCAAGTCTTGTGGAACTCTTACTTCAACTCCTAACATTGGTTCTAATAATTGCGGTTGAGCTAGAATCATGACACCAGTGCAAACACGTCTAGACGCAGGTCCAAGTTGAGACAAACCTCTATGTGCAGGATCCTCATGTGGCACAAAATGATGAAATACAAATTTACAGTTTCTTACTTGCTCTCGTGTTAAAGGCCCTTCCTTCATTGTATCTTCAAACCCAGATAATATAGAATCAGTAGATTCTTGTATGAACTGCACACCTTTAGTACCATTTATCATAATGTTTCCTCTAGGATCAAATTTCAAAACGTTTTTAGCTTCGTCAGGATCCCAACCCATCTCTCGAAGTGTTTTAGCAATTTCTTTCTTGTCTTTGTATTCATTTAACTGGCCAGTTCGAATCATCTGAGCAACTTTTTCGTCAAGTGGTTCAACTCTCATTAAGATCTTATTATGTCTGTTAGGCGATTTTGACATTACAGGACCTGCTGAACCTTTTACGGTCTCTCGATAATTAATCAAGGGTTTCGAAGTTATAATTTGCACTCCTGCATCACCTATCAAAGATGTCGCAATTTCAAGATGCAGAACACCCATTCCAGAAATAATAGTTTCCCCACTTTCTTCATTAATTTTTACTACAAGGTTAGGATCCTCAATTGTGATTTTACGAATAGCTTCTACCAACTTTGGCAAATCTTTTGGGTGTTTAGGTTCAATTGCCATATTTACAACAGGTTCAGAAACATATTGGATTGCCTCAAAAACACGAACATCAGTTACACTTGATAGAGTCTGACCAGCCCTTGCATGTTGCAGTCCCAACAAAGCAGGAATATTACCTGCAGCAAGCTCATGTACAATTTCACGTTGATTCCCCATGAAAAAATTGACAGATTGAATTCGCCCTTGTCTCTTAGTATCTATGATGTTAACGGTTTGTCCATCTTTCAATGTTCCAGAAAACAACCGTCCGATTGCAACAGGACCTGCAGAAGGATCTACAGTCATATTAACAATCATCATTACCGCCGGCCCATTATCATCACAGTTTAAAATTGCCTTACCAATTTCAGAGTCAAGATCGCCTTTCCATATTTTTGGGATTCTATATTTTTGAGCAACATTTGGTGGTGGATGGTGTTTTACAACCATACCTAGAATTGCGTCATGAAGCGGTGCCTTTTCTGCCAGAGCTTTTACATCTCCTCCTTCTTGATACGCATCAAAAACGTCTTTGAAAGTAATTCCTTTTTCTTTCATCACATCAGCATTAAATCCCCATCTGTCCTTTGCAGAACCAAACGAAACACTGCCATCTTGAATATTCACCTTCCACTTGTCTTTGTATTCAGGTTCCGCATACGTATCAATTAGATTATTAAAATCTAATATGATCTTGGCAAGCCATTCTTGCATTTTTTCTGGTGTTAGCCTGAGCTCTTTGATAAGACGATCTATTTTGTTTATGTATAGTACTGGTCTCACTCTTTCTTCTAGCGCCTGCCTGGTAACCGTTTCTGTCTGTGTCATAATTCCTTCGACGGAATCCGAAACTACTACAGCACCATCAATAGCACGAAGGCTTCGTGTAACCCTACCAGTAAAGTCAATGTGACCAGGTGTGTCGATCATATTCATAACGTAATCTTTTCCATCTTTTTCATAAAGCAAAGTAACGTTTGCTTGAACTATAGTCATCTGCCTATCTTGCTCAAGTTTCATCGAATCTAGTGCCAAAGCCTGACCTGCCACACTAGGGGATATGATCCCGCTTGATGCGAGTAGGCTATCACTCATAGTAGTTTTTCCATGATCTACATGTGCAATTACTCCAAAGTTCCTAATCTGTTCTTTATTCTTAATTATCTTTAAGATCTGCTCGGTCGCCTTAAACTTCATGAACGCGATAAATTCCTTTTTGTACAGCTATTAAATCTTGTGAAGAAATTCTGAAAAATTTGTCAGCTAGTAAATCATTTCAGAACTCGCATTTCGAAGATTTTTTGCAGTTACAAAAAAACACTCTTCAAGTTTTTTTTTCTTTGCATGGTACAAGGCGATAAGTTCTGCAACAAACGTAAAAAAAACAATGTTTCCCAACTTGCTCGAAGTAGGTGGCTCAACTATAATCACTTTTAAACCGCATTTTTTTAGATTTGCCTTCAATTTTGAGTTGTATGAATTTTTTTCTTCGAATATGATCACAGTATCCCCATGATTTGCTGAGAACAATCCCATATGTGAAAACTGTTCTATTCTTTCGTAATGGGCATCAAGACCTAAAATCTCGTAAAGTTTTGCAGCAGCAAACATTGCAATAGGGAATGTGTGTAAATTTCCTAAAAGGAATACTTTGCCTTTAAGGTGTATCCCCTTACTCACTTTTTTTGCTTTAGCAAGGAGAGTATGTGCATTACTTACCTTAATTCTTGAAACTAACGATATGCATGTCAGGGTACTCGCTAGAAAGCTAATACTTCCTGACGTAAAAATACCAGAACTCCTAAATCGTAGATTGATAATTTTTTTACACGCTTTTCCTAGCCTGCTATTTGCATTAGCAGTAACAGCAATCGTATTTTTTACACTTTTTGCGAGTTTTATGTTAGATGATGTGTTTCCTGAGATTGAAATCAAATACAGTTCTTTCCCTTTAGTTATCCTTCTATTTTTCAAAAGATCTAATGGATCAAATGCTTTAATCTTAAAATTAGAAAATATCTCACAAAGTAAAGCAGAAGAAAAAGAGTCGCCAGTCCCGCAAATTATACCACTTTTCTGTCTAGTCGTTGAAAGTTGCTTTAGTGAAACAAAATTTTCAATAAACTCTGGTTGAAGCTCAATATCCTTTTCAAACGCAGAGATTGTGTTCATGCTTTTTCTACGATTGTAGTTATTAATAATTAGACTCCCATTTCATCGTGATTTTTATTATAGTATTAAAGAAAAACTTGCGTGGAAATTTCTATAGGACACACACCTGATTCTGATGACGCGTTTATGTTTTATGCTATGCTTACAGGTAAAGTTACTTCGTCAGATTTTACGGTAAAACAAGTTGTAGAAGATATTGAAACACTTAACAAGAGAGCACTAAAACACGAGCTTGATGTCACTGCAGTATCTGTACATGCCTGTGCACAGATACAAAATTACACTATATTACGTAGTGGGGGAAGTTTTGGCAAAGGATATGGTCCAATAGTTATAGCAAAAAATGAAATGAATTTAGAAGAGTTACAAAAATCCAAAATCGCAATACCAGGAAAATTGACATCGGCTTTTCTACTATTACAGCTTATGATTGGAAAATTTGATTATGTTGAGATGAAATTCAGTGATATTCCTGATGCAGTAAAAAATAATGATGTTGGAGCAGGATTAGTTATTCATGAAACTCAGATTACATATGATAGGGAAAATCTTACCAAGATTTTAGATATCGGTTCGTGGTGGCATGGTTCTACTGGTGGCCTACCACTGCCTCTAGGAATTAACATTATGAGCAGCAAATTTGAAAATACCATCATAAAAAAATTTGATAATTATCTAAAAGATTCAATTGTTTATGGATTGAATCACATGGAAGATGCCATTGAGTATGCTATGCAATATAGTAGAAATCAACCCAAATCATTAATTGAAGAATTTGTAAAAATGTACGTCACTGATATTACAGTTGATATGGGTGTGTTAGGTGAGAGCGCAATTAGACGCTTATTCGAATTTGGTATTAGGAAAGGACTTATTTCAGATTTTGAACTTAGAATATTATGATAACAAGGTGCAAAATCAATTTTGTTATTTGATAAAAAATTGCTTTTTGGTGGATTAGCAATGATTGCAGTAGGAGTAATAGGTTCCTTGTATATGGATTCAATTCTTCCAACAGGCATGAGTGGTATGACGGATGAAGCAAAGTTTCTGTTGGAACAAGAACAAAGGCAAGTATTTGACATATCCACACTATTTGGAATTCTTTGGGGAGTTGGATTTCTACTAGTTCTGATAAGTTTTGGAACTACAAGAAGAAAAAAAGATGGTGGAATAAAAAAGCTAACTAAAAAACCTGAAACGTAATCTAACAGAAAATTAAAACTTTCTCAATATGTTGAAGAATGTATCACGTTGTGCGGCTTCCCGGTTAATTTCTTTAGGTAGGTTAGCAAGTTCTAACACAGATGAAGTCGTAGATTTCCCTGCTGCACGATAAATTTCCTCGGAGAAAGCAGTTCCAACTAGATCATTGCCACCATGAGATAGCGCAATTTGTGCTAATTTTTTTCCATATGCCACCCAATAAACGGAAATATTATTCAAGTAACCTCCAAGTAAAAGACGCGAAAGAGCAATTATCCGTAGATCATATATTGCTGAACATTCATTGGTGACAAGACCTTCTTTTTCTAATTCTGTGTTATCCAAACTGAATTTTAGTGGTATGAATGTGATAAAACCATGAGTTTTCTTTTGTAGTTCTCTTATCTTTATCAGATGATCCACTATGTGAGATGGTTTTTCAATATGACCATAAAGCATGGTTGCATTACTTTGTATTCCAAGATTGTGTGCTTGTTCAATTGTATCAAGCCACTCTTGGCCAGAACATTTTCCTCTCACAATTAGTTTTCTAATTTCAGGATGAAACAGTTCTGCACCTCCACCAGGCATAGAATCAAGTCCAGATTCTTTGAGTCTACTAAGTATCTCCTTAACAGAGTTTTTTGTAAGTTTTGAAAGGTAAAAAATTTCAGCTGCGGTAAATGCTTTGATTTTTAGTTCAGGATGATCTTTCTTGATAATTTTCATCATATTTTCATAATATTCTAATGGAAGATCTGGATGAAACCCTCCAACAATATGCACCTCTGTTGCGCCCATTTCTTTTGCCATTCCCGCTCTTTTCGAAATATCATCTGGTTTTAGGGTATATGCATCGTCTTCCCCACCCTTTCTATAAAATGCACACATTTGACAACTTGCTGCGCAGATGTTAGTATAATTCATGTAATATGATGCTGCAAAAGTAACTGTATTTCCAACAAGTTTTTGCCTTATCATGTCAGCTGCTGCACCTAACATAAACAAATTATCATAATCCATAAGCTCCATACCATCATTGTATGTGAGATCTTCTCCTGAAATTGCACGTTCAAGTGCTCTCGATTCTTTAATTAATTCACTAAGCATATTGAGTCAATTGTAATTTTTGCTAGTTGAATATTAATCAAATTAAAGAAGATTTTATGTAGGCTCATTCTAAATACCGTTTAGGAATGGTTTTATCAATAACCGATGAACATAAACCAAAGTGCTATCTTTGTCATAAAACATTGGAAACTATTGAGGAATTGAGAAAACATCAAGAAACTGAACATGCAGATTTTTTCAAATATCATCAAAATACACAAAAAAGAGAACCAGCACCTGGCGATGTAACTGTTTTTTAAGTAATTTGTCTATTCCGCTCAAGATAGGGAATAATGATCAAATTTTAAAATATGCATCGTGCTCGAATCAGAAAAAAGGTTCATTCAACAAGTTGATGGTTACGTATTACAGGCTTGTAATAAACAAGATTTAGCCTTGATAAGGCATATAGATGAACAGGCACAAATGTATGGAATAACATTTTACGATATGTTTAGTAGAATGCCTAGTAATGAGATTAAAGAAAAACTATCTCCTCAATTTGAAGTAAATCAAAAAAATCTATAACAGCTGAAGATTAAATTTAGCTACTGGTGGTATTGTAGATTGTTGAGACTATTTCCTTTTCTTTTAACTATGGCCGTATTTTTTTTCATACCGGTTTTTGCCCAAGACTCAGAGATAGATTCTGGAACACCTTACAGAACATACACTGAATATTTCAAAGATGAAGACCTGGTAGTTGCCTTTGTTCTAGCTGCCGTAACTATAACTGGTTTGTTTCTGTTTCTTTTTCGTGAATCCATTTTTTCAAAGAAAAAACAGAACAGATACGTATCGGATGCAGATCGTGATTATGAAAAATACCATTCTAAATGGGGTGGAGAAAGTGAGTATCTTGGAGATAGAAAAATAACGGAGGATGAAGAAGAGTACCGCGAGGCATCTCGTGACTCTAAACTACCCAACTATTACAAAATTCTAGGGGTAAATAGAGATGCCACAGCAGATGAAATTAAGGACCGATTCAGAAAACTTGCAAAAGAATGGCATCCAGATAAAACTAGTGATCAAACAAATGAGATGATGTCAGAAATCAACAAGGCCTATGAAGTACTTTCTGATGCTGACAAACGAGAAATTTATGATAAATATTTGAAGTAGATTACTCTGATATAATTTTCATTAGAACCATGTTTAATTCTACTTTTAATGAGCTTTGCATTGTATTAGTCAAATATACCAGCAATGTAACAGATTTTTTCTTTCCACCAGTTTCTATAGATGTTTTTAATTCAAGTTCCTTAAAATCGGTATTTGGGCCAAGCATCACTTTTGAAAACATGGGTACGATAGATAGGTCAGTAGTTGCAGCCTTGATTTTATAGACATTAGTGTCTGTAAAATAGACGCCTCCTCTAGTCATTGGTTTTGTTACAGGCGTGGATGATTTTGTGATGGTGACGTTTTTTAGTCCATAGGTTTTGTTATCAAGCTGTAGAGTAAAGTCATGGTTGTTCGCATTCTCAATTAACTTATTTAGTATACTCTTATTCACGGTTAAACCTGGATTGCCCAAAGACTACATTTGAAGTTTAGCTAAGAGCCGACTTATAATTTTGCCATTTTCGTTTTTTTCCTTGAGAATTGCTTCTAATTTTTTTTCATCTATTGTTTTCTTCTGGCTTTTACGTAATGCCAGATTGAGGTATTCTCCATCCAGATCATTATTAGTTTGTAGACGTTTTATGATTTCAAACAAAATACCAATTACTTCATTTTGTGCCTTTATCAGCTCGTCTTTGCTTCTCTCAGATTCACCTGCCATATTCTAACTCTAACCTACGTTACGCAAATGTTTTCATTTTCATTTCATTACGTAGCTTCATTATAGTAATTCCATTGAATCCAAAAATTATCAACAAGCCTAGATATGCTAGAGGTTGGCTATATTCTATGAGAGTAGCAGACACGCCAGTTCCTACTATACTGGGTAATAAAGAGAGAATGTAAAGCCACCAACCACAACAACCAAGAGGTACTAGTGAGAAAAATGAAAAAAATGAAGTGGCAACAGTGCCGGTAGAGTTAGCACCAAGTGCTTTTTTCTTTACGTTTAATCTACAACCTAATTTCTTGCTGTATCCAGAAAGGTATACCTGAAGCCCAATACCAATACCCATTCCTATGATAATGATAGTGTTTATCTGGAATGCAGCACTAATTGCAGCTAGTGGCTCTAACGCAGGGGTAGTAGCTACTACAACTGAAAGATATACAATGACGGTTGCTATGCCAACAATAATTCCTTTAACTAGAGGTCTCAATTCTGTTCACCATACACGCTTGTAGAGGGATGAAATGCAACCCATTCAAACCAAAAACCAGGATCAAAAACTTCTCTGTCGAGCTGAGTTCCCTTCAGAGTTCCTGATATAGCATGTCCTTCATAATTCCACTCAGAATTAGTTTGTATATCAATAACCACACCATCTGAATATGTAAATTCTAAAACTTTACCATTTACTTCTCTATCAAATGCTCTTGCATTACCAGAGAATTCTGATGTTAAAAGAATAGGATTACCATTTATTTCATCATTTATCACTTTCAAAGTTTCAACGTCTCTTTGTTTGTAAGCTTTGAATATCTTATCAGCTTCAAATCCTAAGATAAGCTCTTTTTCATGCATTCTATCATCATAATTTTCTACTGGGAAAAATATTCGCGAGTCCGTATAATAATCACCATATGGGTCGACTCCATATGCCCGTAAATTCCCAGTATCAGTAGTTAACACAAGAGAATCAGGATATAACGACTTCCAATCCTCCCATTTCATTATATCAAATGGAATTCTTTTCAACTGAGTGCCTGTAAGTTCGCCCTTTATTGCTAGTCCAAGAGCCTGACTCCAGTAAGAATCAGTTAATCTATCATACATCACAAGATTACTATTATACAATTTGCCAGAGGTTCCAAACTCAACTTCTTGTCCATTCAACGTTCTTTCAAACACTTGATTAGTAAAACAGAGTGGACAATAAGTAATTGCAACAGGTGTATCGCCCAACTTGTCGTTTACGATTTCATGCCAAACCATAATGAATAGTGGGTACGCCTTTGTTTCACCATTCAATCTTAACCCAATCACAAATTCATCATCAGGAACAAACTGAGCTTGTGATGCGCTCACAAATTTTGGATTATCTATTGACGGAATACCATCTTTTGGTGGCCCACCGCTTTTAATTTTGTCTAATGGAACTAAGTGCTTTTCACCATTTGTAATCATTATATTATTTTCAGAATCTGAAAAAGAAAGAGCAACTGATTCTTCAGAAGATATTTCTTGGTCTAAAATAGAAAATACGCTTACCATAACAACTACAACAGCTGTAGCAAAAAATCCACCTACCAAATACTTCTTCTTGATCATTTCACTATCATGATTCTCCTACAACGCTAATTTCCTTGAATTGTATTTAGCATTATTTCCAAATGATACCGAATCAGCCCCAATTTCTGTAAATAAAATTCAGCTGTAAGAAATAGAGTAAGCATCACAAAAAAAGAAAAGATGAATCCCTTTATTGGAAGGGATCAATAAATGGACAGTTTACTATGTGGTCACTATCCATTGGTCGTGCAATATTCACGTTTATCAAACCATCATCTTTGAAAGCATTGATATCATCTATTGTTTCCAAAAGAGCGGCACTTTCAGGATCTTCCCATCCAATCATGAAAATCCTCCACATTGGGCTATAATTTGCATCACCAGGTGCAGAGGCTGCAATTCCTGCTTGGAATCCAAGTGGTCCTGAGCCTTTAATTCCATTTTTGAATTGGAATAGGTCTACTGCCGCTGCATTTGCGATCAAATTTGCCGAAGATTCTACTGGTGTTACTCCCATCATAGCAGCAGGTCCAGAAGGCGTTGCATCTGTAACAATGTAATAGACTGTTCTACCATCAGGTCCCCAACCTCTATGTGCTATGAATGTCACTGTCATTTCGTCAGTATTGATATCAAGTACTTGTCCGCCACCATATGGTGTTTCATCAGTCAAAGTTTTGTCTTCTTTTACCATCATCTGACCTTCAGGCCAAACAATTTGTGACATATTCATTACCACACCAAGTTTGTCAAATGTGATCATCCCATCTGCTTCCGCAGCTAGTACTGCATCTGCAGAGTCTAAGAGTTCAGGAGTTGCATCATCATTCCATGTCACATGAACATGTGCTGTAAGTGCACTATAATCCTCCTGTGCTGGTGTACTGGAAAAGACTTCTCCTTGGAAGCCATGGACACCGTTACCTTCTACACCGTTTTTAAATATGTAGACAGGTGATAGAGCTGCTTCTGGCGCAAATGCTAACAGTGGAGCAACTTCAACTTTCCAGCCCTGTTGTTCAGTGACAATTTCAGCATGCTTCTCGTCGCTAGAATCTGTCACGATAAAGTAAACTGATTCACCATTATAGTATCCTTGATGCATAGGTATTATTGCCGGTACATTTGCTCTTGATAATCTGAGAACAGAACCAGGAGCAACTTCTTCCATTTCTTCCTCAACCATCATAGGCTTTTCTTCTTCAGGTTCTTCTGGAACTGTTGTTACAGGTGCAGGTTCTGGTTGTGATATTGGTTCACTACAAAGTCTATCACCACAAACAGGGGAACCTACAGTACCATACTGCGCAGCTGGTTTACCTTTTGCTTTTATTGCATCAGCAAAATCAACGGACGTTACAGTAAGAGAAGTTAAGAGAATTGTTGCCGTCAATATGACAAAAAATATTGTGTTAATCATTACATTCTAGATCCGTGCATTCTACTTAAAACGGATCATAGATTTCTGAAATTAAGTGTTCAGTGATCGCATCTATTCACAACTCTAAATTACTTGAGAGTATTCTAATCA
>JAEHKU010000029.1 GCA_016838825.1 Nitrosopumilales archaeon
TTGATGTGTACAGGGCAGTACACAATATACATACTACACTTGAAGAAAAAGAATTAATGATCTATGAAAGTTAAACATCTAAGTTATTCTGTTTTTCAAAGCAAGCCTGTTTGTTTTTTAACTAATTCTATTGTTTGATGATCCACCAAGTTCTCCTTGTTTAGCAAATTTGTAATTTCAATCACGTTGGTAATTTCATGTAATTTTACATTTTCTTTGTTAAGAAGATCAGTTGAACCTTCAAATCTGTTAATTATGACACATGCATCTGTTACTATTGCACCAGCTTCTCTTAGAGTTTTAATTGTGTTTACCAACGAAATACCAGTAGTTGCAACATCATCAACTAAAACAACCCTCATGTCTTTTCTGAGTTTACCTTCTATGGCTTTTCCGGTCCCATGTTCTTTTGGTTTGTTTCTTACGTAAATTAACGGTTTAACGATTTCCAAAGCAAGTGCTGACGCTATTACCAAACCCGAAGTTGGTACAGATGCTAAACAATCAAAATTATCAAAACCGATATTTTCTGAAACAAGATTTTGAAGGGATTTGATCATTTTTCTAAATTGGTGAGGAAAACTTGGAACAATTCTTAAATCTATATAATAAGAGCTCTTTTTTCCGCTTGTTAGTGTAAAGTCACCGAATTTTATTGCTCCATTTTGATGCAGAAAAGTTGCAAATTCTTTTACAAAATCCACACCAAAATTTACTATACTGGATTTATTTTAGTTTGTATTGCCGTACTTTTATGCCTGAAATCTGGTTAAGTTACGGTATAACAGATGTAGTTTTAGATATCAAGGCTGAGAATCTTGATCAGGAAATTAAGCCTCAGGGTAATGTTCTTTCAGAGCCAGAAATCACATCTAGAATTGAACAACTTGACACAAGTAAACCAATAGAACTAGTAATCTTAAATAATTCAAAATCAGTACAAAAAATAATTTCTCTTTTATTTGAAAAATGTAATCAACAATCAGTTACGAAACCATGTATTTTAGTAGATAAATCCATGATAGCTAGTCTAAAAAATATTGTTCCAGAAGGAGCAGAAATTTCACAGTTTGATGACATGGAGCTATCTAACTCAAATCTTGTTTTTATTCATGAGATGGAGTTTGATGGACTTTTTGGTTTTGACACTATCTCAACAGATCTTTTACGAAAATTTGGTCAAGAGCAAATGCTTAGTGCATTTCAAAAAAGAAAGAATAATCTCCCTTCTCCTGGAGAAGATACTGATAGTCTTAAGATAGCACAAGAGTTTTCCAATAAGTTTGAGATATCAGCAATTGAGGTGGTAGCAAACTCTGATGGTATAGTGGATTTGTCTATAGGACATCCATCAAACACTATGTCCATTTCAAAAAGCTTGTTATCAATAGCAAAAAACGAGGTAGGTAAACATCGCACTATGATTATCAGTACTGGAAAAGAAAGCAGCAACAATTCACTATCTAAATCTCTGTCATCACTTTGGAACTGTTTTCCTGCAATTAAGGAACAAGGATTAGCAATTTTGTTGGCTGAGTGTAAAAATGGTATAGGCTCTCATTCAATTCAACAGTATATTGAAGGAAGAATGAGCTTGGATCGGTTAAAAAATCCTGCAAAGTACATTGATGGAATGGATGACCTCTTATTTTTAACAGAAATTGGAAAGAAGTTTGAAATAGGAATAATCTCAGTTTTACCAGAAGTTTACACAAAAAAATTAGGAATGATTTCGTTTAATGGTGTAAAATTTGCTTTAGATCATATATTAAAAAATCAGGGAGCTCGGCAAAAGGTTGCAGTTGTTCCTGATGGCGCACGAGTTTTGTTACGGTAATATTGAGAAGGGCAAGGGAGCACAAAGTATAGCAAGCAAAATTACAACTAAGAAAAGCTTTTTTCTGTTTTCTGAAAGTGGGGATATATCATCTAACGGCTTTACATCAGGACTTCTAATACTGAACATTAAGATGAATACTGCCATTATTGTATATCCTAGTAATGCAAGTAATCCTATACTAGCATATGTTGCAATTCGGTGCCATTTTCTTCCTAGTATCGCACGTGCCATATGACCTCCATCAAGCTGCCATGCTGGAAGTAAATTCAAGAAGGTTATAAGAAAACCAAGCCATGCTGCAAAAAGAATTGGTGTCATAAGTACTTGTACTCCTTCTCCCGTCTTGCCAAACATCGCAAGTGTAGCAGTCATGATAATGTTTTCATTAATTTTAAGTAGCTGTGAGCTCCCAAAAAGTTCTTGAGCTTCTACTCCAGTTATTGTTGGAGAAATATAAGCTCCAAATATTGACACCGCAATTGCCACTACTAGACCAGCAATAGGTCCTGCTATTGCAATATCAAAAAGTAGATCCCTATTTACTGTGAGTCCACGTGACATGATGAGTGCGCCAAACGTTGGAATTCCAAAAACAGGTATTCCCGGAATAAAATAAGGCCAGGTTGTCTTTATTTTGTGAATTTTTGCTGCAATAAGATGACCTGATTCATGTACACCTAGTATTCCTATAAGAGAAAGAGTATAGAGTACTGCCATTTCAAAGGGATCACCTATGTTGATAAAGGAATTAGTAGATTCAGTTCTGAAATAACCATCAATCATTGTAAATATTATCACAACAACAAAAAGCACTTTTGGAATCCAGACCCTTCTATGTTTTGGAGGTGGAAGATTGTTTACCAAAATAAACATTTTTCCGTCAACTCTCTCAAGTCTTGCAATCATACTTCGCGCCTCTAGTTTTTGAGCAACTTTTACGAATTTTGATTTGAATTGTTCATCATCAATCTGAAACTGAATCGTATCTATGGTTCGAATCTGACTCTTTATCTCAAAAACTGAGGAGATAATAGACACGGCTTCTTGTGATGGTTCACTCAACGCTAATGCATCAAGTGTCGTACATTATGACTTTTGCTACTTAAGGTTAAATAATATCGGTATATGCAAATTATTTGAATTGCAAGTAGCATTAAGACAAATTGGCGATTGCCTTATACGGCGAGCTGATTCTAGCGACCTTATCCCTGTCATGCAGGTAAACCTTGTAACTTTGCCTGAACATTATTCTGATTATTTTTATGAAAGTTTACTTGGAGAAGCACCGGAAGCATTTCTTGTTGGAGAGATAAGGGGAAAAGTAGTAGCATACACTATGTGTAAGATTGAATATGGATTTTCAAATTTTAAGAAACTAGGATTTGTGAAAAAAGGTCATATTGTATCTATTGCAGTTGTAGAAGAACATAGAAAAAAAGGAATTGGAAGAGCAATTGTTGAGGAAGGACTTAAGGGAATAAAATTAAAGAAAGCAGATGAGCTTTATCTCGAGGTACGATGCAGCAATAATGAAGCTGTGAGGCTTTATGAAAAGTTAGGATTTATCATAAAACAAAGACTAAAGTCCTATTATCGTGATGGCGAAGATGCTTATCTTATGACAATAGAATTTTCTTACTAGCTTGAAATAAATAACTCACAGAAACCCTCTAGCCCAATGAGTAGACGTCGTACTTCAGGAATTACAATTTTTGTATTGTGTATTGTAGGATTTTTTTTGTACGCCTATCTTTTGATGCTTTCTGAATGGAGCCCTATAGTATTACAGCTTTCAGTACTTATGATAACAGGTGGAGTATTAGGAGTAATATCTTGGATTGGATATACTATGGCAACAACCAAATCATCTACTTCATCAATTACTGAGGATAAACCATAATCACTTTGTTATTTTAGCATCCACAACTGCTTGATAATACCTTGGTCCAACAGGCCTTACTATTTTCGAGCCTAATACATCTGATTTTATGCTCATGACGGACAGAAAGTGTTCTTTTGCCAAGACTGGCACATCATTTTTCTTGTCTCCATGTATATGGCAATAATAATGGATGACTGCATTTTTTTTGGCAGCTTTGATTGCCGAATCCAAAAAATCGTCAGATCTTTCAGGTAGAAGCATTAGTATCCTATCGCCTTTTCCTTCTAATTGTTCATCAATAATCTTTTTTGCGTCTCCCTCTATTGGTTTTATTTTTCCCAATAGCTTGTTTAGTTTTATGTTTTGTTCACAGAGCCTTATTGCATGAGGATTTATGTCAATGTTGTATACAATACATTCTTTTTCCTTCGCAGCTATTATCGAAAACATTCCAATGCCGCCGAACATGTTAATTATAATATCTCTATCTCTGACCAAATCTGCAATTCTTTTTCTTTCCGTTGACAATCTGGGTGAGAAAAATGTTTTTTGCACATCAACTCTAAATCTACAACCAAATTCTCTGTACTCCGTCTCGGTTCTATCTGTACCTGCAATGAGTTCCAAATCGCGTGTTCGAAAATCACCATCCACGGGAGAAGACTGATAAAAAACAGAATTTGCACTCTTTACTCTTTCTAATAATGTTTCACCTATGATTTTTTTCTTTGTAAGTAATGAATCCGGTATTCTAAGAATTATAATGTCTCCTACTTGATCAAATGCCGAAAATAATTCATCAAGTTCACTTTGAGATAAGATTCCCTCCAAGCCTTTTTTTAACATTCGAGTCAATTTCGGGAGTAAAATTGGCCTGACTCTTTTTGTTCTCTGTCAACCCTACTTCCTTGTTTGTTGACTCTTGGTCTAAGACTGATTTCGTCGCGCCTAAATGTGATATTTAGAGATTTTAGAAATTCATTCATGGCCTTAGGTCGTAGCATTGGGGACGAAGCATGTCCAACCTGTCCAGAGATTCCGTCAAAAATCACCATTGAATCTGAAATCAGATCGAGAAGCTGTAAATCGTGGTCTATTACAATTGCTGATTTTCCATAAGAGCGAACAAATCTTTGTATGAATTTTGCAACCGCAATTCTATCTTCAACATCCAAAAATGCAGAAGGTTCATCGAATGCGTAAAGTTCAACTTTTTGTAGTAGACACGAAATTATTGCGACTTTTTGTAATTCTCCACCAGATAAATTCTTGACAGATTTGTTGTATAATTTTTTAATCTTCATTGGTTCAATAATCTGCTCTTCTTCGCTGGTCTCCTCCAGCAAGCCACCGTTTGCTTTTTCTAAAAAAGAAAAAACATCTACATCAATATCATTTGAAAGATATTGCGGCTTGTAGGCAATCTTTACTTTTGTTTCAAGCTCACCATCATTTGGTTTTTCTATTCCCGCAATCATTTTCATCAGAGTAGTCTTTCCTAATGCATTTGCACCAACAATTCCTAACACTTCACTTTTTCGTACAGCTCCAGGCTCTACTGATAGTGAAAAGTGTGAATACTTTTTTTCAAGTTTTGGATAAGAAATGACTTGATCCCCTGTAGAAAATTCGTATGCTGATGTAGAAACATCAAATCGAAATTTACTATCTCGGAATCTTACATTTTCAGTTGGAAGATATCCATCTAGGAACTGATTGACTCCAGATTTTGTAGATAATACGTTCGAAACTATACCATATGCAGATGGTTCACCATATAACACTTGAATATAGTCGCTGAGATAATCAAGTAACATTAGATCGTGTTCTACAACCATCACACTTTTCTCATTTTTCGCTAGTTTGTGAATTACTCTTGCAACGGCTATCCTTTGAAAAATATCATTGTATGAGGAGGGTTCGTCAAAGAAGTAAAAGTCAGCTTCTCTGGATACAGCTACCGCAATAGAGAGCCTTTGCAGCTCTCCACCACTCAATTCATCAACATTTTGCTCTAAAGAATTTTCTAATCCAAGGTCTCGTGCTAATTCCTGTGTTACATTTCGTTCATCATATTTTTCTAATAATTCTTTACTTGTACCAGAAAAGACTTTTGCTATCTGATATACTTGTTGCGGCTTTATCGAGGCCTTAATCTGCTTATTTGCGATTAGCTCGAAATGCTGTTTTAACTGAGTGCCACTGAAATATTTTAGAATTTCATTCCACTCTGGAGGATTTTCATAGTTTCCAAGATTTATCTTCAAATTTCCAGACAAGATGTTAATTACTGTACTCTTCCCTATTCCATTTCTACCAAGCAGACCTACAACCACCCCTTTTTTTGGTGTGGGGATTTTGTATAATCTGAAAGAGTTCTTGCCGTACTCGTGAGTTTTTTGTTTACCTAACTCACTAGCAAGGTTTACAATAGTAATTGCATCGAATGGACAAACTTTTACACAGATTCCACAACCGTTGCAGAGATCCTCGTCAATTTCAGCTTTTTTAATTTCTTCATTAAGAATTATACAATCTTTGCCGGACTTGTTGACAGGACAATACTTTATGCATTCTAGTCCACATTTTTTGGGTTGACATAATTCCTTATCAAGTACAGCAATTCTATGAGTCATGATTTTAACCTCTCATTCTATAATTTATACCTCAATTCTTGAACGCTAGATACCGAATTCTTCACTTACTCTTTCTACAAATCTCGAATTTATTCTAACTTTTTCTAATGTTTGTTCAAGCTTTCTTTCAGTTCCAGGTAAAGGATTTTTTTTGAAGAATTTTCTAATTTCGCCTTCCTTCTTAACGTCAACTGTAGATAAACTACCGATTATCCTTATTGCTAAGGGATTTCCTATGCCAAACTTCTTTGTTAGTTTCTTCCAATTTCGCTTCATCCATGGCCATACGATATTCTTACCGCACGGATTACTTGCTATGCTATTGAGGGGAACGAACAAATTCTGAGAACGAACTTTATTTGAGAGAGAAAATTCCAGCGTTTTCAGCAACAGCTTCTCATTTTGAAAATTGCTTAATGCTGTGAGAAATCGTATTTTTTCTTCTTGCATTGAAGCCCTTTTGTATAATTGCATCATCTTAGAATGCATTTTTGCACTTCCGCTCCATGCTACTAGTGAGTATACAGCCAACCGTAAATCGGGATTCAGTGAATTTGGATTTTTTAAATGTTGGTTGAATCTTAGCTTTGCCTCAGCTATTATCTTATCATCACCGAGTTTTCCAAGTGCAGTTATTGCAAAACTTCTGAATAATGTCAAAGTATGTTTTTCATTCTTCTTTGGTTCCCAACCTAGTCTATCAAAAATTCTTTCAAAATATCTTCTAACATAATCCTTAATTTCATCTGAATAACTCTCTCTTGATAACATAAAATAAATAAAATAAAGCCTGCTTGCGAGATCTGAGGAAACTAGATAATCATCATCTTCAAAATACGATTCTACAAAGTTGAGATAATTTCTCAGCGTTACTTTGCCTGTTAGACAAAGAGCAAACAAATCATTTTCAATGCTCCATCTATCGATATTACTTAGTTTCTTCCCTTCAATTAGGGCACTGAAGTTTTCTAGTGATGCCTCATCATATTTGACCCTGTAAAATCCCTTACGCGCGAAATTAATCTTAAACCAATCATTGTCTTTTCGTATGCTGATACTATCTGATTTTTTTGTCATGAGTCTTGATATCGACTCCGTTGGGCATATTATAGAAATTGGAATAGACCACGTTCCCTTTTCAAATTTCTTAGCATCTTCAATTAAGAATCTATTTTGAGAGAGATATATTCGAGAATTTTTTAATTTTGCTTCCACTAAAGGGTATCCAACCTGCTTTATCCAAGTATTCATCATTTTTTTCACTGGTTTTTTAGATACTCTAGACAGTGAATTCCAAAGGTCCTGCGTTGTGGCATTTGCGTACTTATGTTTTGTAAGATAACTTCTTAATCCCTTTCTGAAATTCGCTTCTCCCAAAAAATCTTCAAGCATTCTAAGAGTGCAACCACCTTTTTCATAGCTTATGCTATCAAAAATTTCTCTAACCTCATCTGGATTTTTCACTTTAACGTCTATGGGATGTGATGTTTTCAGCGCATCCAGATTCATCGCTTCATTCATTGATGTTTTTAGGAATTGATCCCAAAAATCCCACTCCGGATACAGTTTTGCGACAGCTTTTGTAGCCATAAACGTAGCAAAACTTTCGTTTAACCATAAATCATTCCACCACTTCATTGTGACCAAGTTACCAAACCACTGGTGGGTTAATTCATGGGCTATTACTTCGGCTATCCTTTGTTTTGTTTGAGTTGAGGAGGTCTTGGGATCATAAAGCAAAATAGTTTCTCTGAATGTTATTGCACCCCAATTTTCCATGGCCCCTGCTGCAAAGTCAGGAACAGCAATTACGTCCAACTTTGGCAAAGGATATTTAATTCCAAAATATTTTTGATAGAAGTTTAAGAATTTTTTTGTAAGTTCTAATGCAAGTTTTCCCTGTTTTTTCTTGCCTTTTGTAGTAACAACTCTTATCAATATACTGCCAACTTTACTTGTTAAAAATTCAAACTCTCCAACCCCAAGGTACAAAAGATACGTTGACATTATTGGCGTTCTCTCAAATTTGTAAATAGTTTTCTGCCCAATTTTTTTCTTGGATTTTATTGGCATGTTTGATAACGCAGTGAATTTATTCTCAACAATTAGGGATACATCAAAAGTAGCCTTTGCTTCTGGTTCATCCCAACATGGAAAGGCTTTTCTTGCATCAGCTGCTTCGAACTGGGTAGTTGCTAGGTACTTCTTTCTACCAATATTATCGGCATACTCACTTTTGTAAAAACCTAATAATCTGTCATTAAGAATTCCTTCAAAATCGATGAAAAGCTTGGCTGTACCGCGTACTTTTTTAGATATTTTTATTGTAAGCTTTTCAGTTTTCTTGTCAAGTCTAGTTTTAACTTTGAGCACTTTTGTTTTCCATATTAAATGACAACTCTTGATACTGATCTCTGCACAATTAAGAACGATTGTACTAGAAGGTTTAGTTATTTTTAGCAGAACTGTCTCTGTACCACGAAACCTAGAATGACTTAGATCTGGCTCAAAGGCAATATCGTAGTTTATCGGGAAAATTGTTTTCACGAAATGCCTTTCATTTTTCGTTTTAAGTATATTGCCACTATCAGATGCTATTAGAAATTAGCAATGTTAATACTCGAGTGATTTGTCATCACTCTCAAGCCGGTCATAGCGTCGGGGTCCGACCCGATCCCATTCCGAACTCGGAAGTCAAACCCGATGTCGCCACTGTGTTACTTAGGTGCGAGAGCCCTTGGGAAGTAGTGGTGCTGGCACTTTAAAATAATTAATAGAGTTATCGAGTGTCATAGTTGAAGTGGCATCCTGTACAATATGCGGAGAACAATTTTCAGATGATATAAGATTTTTGAATCACATGATGGAAAAACATGGTTTTAGAAATACAAATGCTAGTACAACAAATAGAAATACTCGAGGTTATTGAAAAGTTATTTTGATTTTTCTACTATTTGTAAAAAGGCTTGCAGATCGCACAAATGCTGCCTTTGGTGTCTTACATTCAGAGTTACAGGATTCTAAAATAGTATGTTGAACTTGCTTAGTGCTTTTTGATCTTAAAATAGTAGATAAGAGTGGAATCAATGCTGCTCTTCCACCAAAAGCTGTTTTACCATCAATAAACCAAAACATCTCAGTGGCTTTTGAATCCAGTAACTCATTTCTTATTTTCTCACCAAATTCCGTATAGTGTCCAACAAGTAGTATCTTCCCTCCTGCGAGAAAGTTAACAGCTTTTGCAAATTTTACACATAGGTAACAAGCATTATCATATACCACAATTGGTACGAGATTTTGTATGTCCACCATATTCTTGCGTCAATGTCAAATTAAAATCTACAGAAATAACTTTTTATTTCCTCTCAAGAGGGTAAAAACCATATATGAAAAACGCTCTTAATCTTTGTTTTGTGTACAGTTTGAAAAAAACATGGGCCTAAATTACTATCAAATAAAAAAGAACGTGCGTAAAGCTCGTAAGCTGGTAATTAAAGGAACTACAGCTGCAGGTTCAGGTCATCCTGGGGGTTCTTTTTCTATGGCAGAAATTATTGGTTGTATTTTGTATAAATTTCTAAAATATGATCCAAAAAACCCACTATGGGAGGATAGAGATAGACTTGTTTTGTCAAAAGGACATGCATCACCAGGCCTTTTTTCGAATTTGGCAGTTGCTGGATATTTTGATGAGTCTGAAGTTGAGGATTTGAGGAAGTTAGGGAGTAGACTGCAGGGTCATCCTGATTTAAGATGTCCAGGAGTTGAATTCTGTGGTGGCTCTCTTGGAATAGGACTATCATTTTCGATAGGCGGCGCACTTGCTGCAAAAATTGATGGAAAGAAACATCACATCTTTACAATCATTGGAGACGGAGA
This sequence comes from Nitrosopumilales archaeon, assembly GCA_016838825.1. GTDB lineage: Archaea > Thermoproteota > Nitrososphaeria > Nitrososphaerales > Nitrosopumilaceae > JAEHKU01. Next base: position 10,238 of record JAEHKU010000029.1, read on the forward strand.
ATCAAATGAGGGCCAAGTATGGGAAGCAGCTATGACTGCTTCTAAATACAAACTTGATAATCTGACTGTAATTTTAGATAGAAATTTCATTCAACAGGATAGTTATACTGAACGAATAATGCCACTTGATGAAGAACTGATTGGTGATGACATTTCAGAAATGTGGAAGGACGCAGGAAGATGGAAGGTTGGTGACAAATGGAGATCCTTTGGGTGGAATGTTACAGAGATAGATGGACACAGAATTGAGCAGATAATAAGTGCAATAGATTCTACATTGCAAACAAAAGGCACACCTTCTATGATTGTAGCGAGAACTATTAAGGGAAAAGCGGTTGAACATATGGAAGATAATCCTAAATGGCATGGTGTTGCACCAAAACCAGAAATTGCACCTCTAATTGATTTAGAACTAGATTGTCAGTTTATGATTGCTCCTTCTATAATTGCAGGAGACATGACAAACTTAGAGACAGAAGTAAGGAAAGCAGTACATGGAAGAGCTGATTATATACATCTAGATGTGATGGACGGCGTATTTGTTCCAAATACAACTTTTGATCATACAAAAATCAAAGAGTTAAGACCAATTACTGAAATTCCATTTGATGCCCATCTCATGATTAACGAACCAGTTAAACATGTGCAAAATTACGTGGACGCAGGAAGTGACATAATAACTGTTCACGCTGAAGTCTGCAATGAATCAAGCTTTGGAGAGATTCGTGATATCTTAAAATCAAATAAGGTGGGATTGGGTCTTGCTCTAAATCCACAAACTGACTTACCTTCATGGTCCTACAAATTCATCCCGGAACTCGACCAACTAATTGTAATGTCAGTAGTTCCTGGAAAATCTGGTCAAAAATACATTGAGACCACCCACGAGAAAACACGTAAACTAGCAAAGACTCTTTCTGACAAGAAATTTGAGGGTTTTATTGAAGCCGACGGAGGTGTAGATCTTTCAAATGCAGGAGCCTGTTTTTCTGATGGCGCACGAGTCTTTGTAGGGGGCAGCGCCATTATAGGCCAGCCAGATGTGAGAAACACTATATCTAATTTTAGGAAAAAAATACTCCATGCGAGAAGAAAATTACTAATCAACAAAGCTTACGAATTGGGGGGGACAGATCTTGTCAATAAGTGGATTGACTTACATATTATAGGTGAGAAAAAGAATGAACTAATACAAATTGCAAAGGAGGCGAGCTATGTGTGATGGTAGAGCTAAAAGATATGCGTACAGCATATGGCCAGACCTTAATTGACATTGGGGAAGAAAATCCTAATGTCGTTGTATTAGGTGCTGATACTACAGATTCGCTCAAAACGATTGGTTTTGGAAAACGATTTCCAAATAGATTTTTCAACGTTGGAATTGCAGAAGCAAATTTAGTTTCTATCGCAGCGGGTCTTGCAAATGAAGGTAAAGTGGCATTTGCAAGTACTTACGCTATTTTTCTACCAGGCAGATGCGTTGATCAGATACGGAATGCGATTGCATATCCTTCACGTGGTGATAAAAAAGGACTTGATGTAAAGATGGTTGTTTCTCATGGTGGATTGACTGTTGGTGCAGATGGAGGATCACACCAACAAATTGAAGACATTGCGATCATGCGAGCAATTCCAAATGTCAAAGTTCTAATTCCTGCAGACAGTATTGCTGTTTCTAAACTCACTTGGATAATTTCACAAACATACGGACCCATCTACATGAGGATGGCTCGTCCCAAGACGCCGCTGGTACATCAGGAATCTCAAGATTTCAAAATTGGAAAAGGAATAATTGTTTGTGATGGTTCAGATTGTACTATTGCTGCATGTGGAATAACTGTAAAAATGGCGATAGATGCTGCAGAGTCATTAAAACAGGAGGGAACTTCATGTAGAGTTATAGATTTGTTTTCAGTCAAGCCTATAGATTCTATACTTTTAGAAAAGGCCGCACGTGAGACAGGATGCATAGTTACATGCGAAGAACACAATATTATGGGAGGACTTGGTTCCGCTGTAGCAGAGGTAGTTTCAGAATCCTATCCCGTTCCGATTAAACGAATAGGTGTTCAGGATAAATTTGGTGAATCCGCACGAGACAATGAAATTCCACTTCTTCTTAAAAAATTCAATATCTCATCAGTTAATATAGTTGAAAAGGTCAAGGAGGCTAGGAGTGTAGCTCGTTGAAAATTTTTTTGGATACAGCCAATGTAGAAACAATTAGAATGTATAATGAAATGGGATTAGTCGACGGAATCACTACAAATCCATCTCTACTGTCAAAAGAAGGTGGCGATCCTCAGAAAGTTATGGAAACAATAGTTGATATGATAAAAGGTGATGTGAGCCTAGAAGTTGTAAGTACTGAGTATGAGGGAATGTTGGAAGAGGGACGAAGACTTCGAAAGTTTGGTGATAATGTTGTTGTAAAGTGTCCAATGACTCCTGATGGTCTTAGGGCTTGCAAGACTTTGACTGCTGAAGGTATACCAGTAAATGTTACCTTGGTATTCTCATCAAACCAAGCAATTTTGGCTGCAAAGTCAGGTGCAAAATATTTGAGCCCATTTATCGGCCGACTTGATGATATTGGTCAAGATGGTATTAGTTTGGTCAAAGAGATTCATGACATTTTAAGAAACTATGACTTTAAGACACAGATCTTGGTTGCTAGTATAAGACACCCAATACATGTGGTGCAAGCTGGAAAGATAGGAGCTGATGTTGTTACTATGCCACCTGCGATATTAGGGAAAATGCTCAAACACAAGTTAACTGACATTGGTCTGAAGAACTTTTTGGCAGATTGGGAAAAACTCAAAAAAGAAAATCCTAGAATTAGAATTTAATACTATAAGGAAAATTAATAACGAGCGATTAGGTCTCGTATATCATCAGTTTTTTCTCTTCAAGCAATGAATGCAAATTATGAACTGACCTATGGACATCTT
>JAEHKU010000030.1 GCA_016838825.1 Nitrosopumilales archaeon
TTTCTTTTTTTGCACCTGTACACACCAGTTTTCCAGACGAAAAAATCAAAATTACAGTTTTAGGATCTAACATTCTGTGTATAAGTCCAGGAAATTGTTCTGGTTCATACATGCTTCTTGGAAGAGTTCGTGCCGCTTCTTCAAGGTGAATTCTCCCACCTAAGTTAATCGATGCAACAATATTTTGGATTGTAATCTCAGCATCTCTCTTAATTTTGATTCCCCCTTTTCGAAGTCTAATTACTACAGTTCTCACAGCTTTCTTCGATTGGTCTTCGGATTTTGCTCCAGTACAAACCATCTTGCCTGATCTAAAGATCAATGTAGCTGTTTTTGGTGATTTTAATCGAAAAACCAAACCTGGGAATTGCTCAGGATGATACTCAACATCAGGGAATTTTGAAACAATTTCGTTAAGATCTACTTCTTGATTAATCGATGCGGATGCTACCACATTCTCAATACTAATTATTGGTTTTGTTTCTGGCAATTTCCGAATTTATATTTAAACAGTATATATACTATTTAATGTCACTAGAATTTCCTAAATGGTTGAAAGGACTAATGCTTTCCTATCCACTGATACCTATACTCTTCATCAAACAGTTCTGCCTTGATATCACTCGATTTTATTCTAGTTCCAAATTTAACCTCAAAGAAGCCAAGCTTTCCTTTTTGTGGCAGTGGTACTTTCAGCTTAGAATGATTTCTGAGAAGAAATCCATACTTACGATTACAAAATTCTTTTGATGCAAGATGTTTTTTGGCATCCACTATGACCTCAGAAGCAGAATCATACACTTTTACATCATAGATTTCAACTTTACCAACTATTGCACCTCTCACAAGTTCTTTCTCATTAATTTTTAGTCTATTACAGGCATTCTTTCTGATTTTCAGTGGTGCATGTATCAAAAATTCACCACGAAATTTTGTATTCCATTTTCGTAATTCTATAGTCTTCTTGCCTTTTACTATAAGATCTGCATACGGTTGAGATACAGACAAACATTTCATATTAGATTATAGTAATTGTTCCTTTAGAACTTTGTAGTATATCATCATAGAATAACTTCTCTTAGCAACATCTCGTAAGGTTTAGACTTGATATAAAATAGTTAGTTTTCAAACGAGTCTAATTTTGAATAAGAATCATCCAAGGTTTTGTGTAATTGTTTGCGCCACTCTTCAAATCCATCAGGAACTTTGGGATAGTTGTAATAGTGTTCTGTTAACCAGCTGTTTTGCTTGGCAGTAAACTTGAGTCCTTGTGCAAGTTTTTTGTTTAATGCGCCACGGATTATCATTCCAAATTTATCTATCATTCCAAATTTGGGATGTTCGCCTTTGCTGATTGCTTCAGCATCCAAATCACCCAAAAAATGCTTCATACCATAACTGATTTGATCATTTGTCAACGTTTGTAACAACCTCCTAAAGATTTCAAGACCTGACGTCTTGTATCCATATTGATTAATGAAATCAATGTTGTACTGCCATAATCCTTTTTCAGTTACATCACCGGCTTCAATTGCGTCTACTACATTTTTGCCAATCATTGTTCCTGCAATAATTGCAGGACCTATACCACCAGCATCAAGAGGTTTTGGCATCCATGCAGAATCTCCAACAATCACAAAACCATTTGCAACTAAACAGTCATTTTGTCGTCGAACAGAAACTTGCCAGTTACCAGTTGCATTGAATTTGTCTTCTGAATCTTTTGATAGTCTAGGATTTTTTATTGCTTTGTTACGTGAAACGTATTGATTGATTAGTCCTGATACATCGTCTTTTTTACCAAGTCTTGCATTCCGTTTTTCTAAACGAGACTTTTCAATTCCAAGACCAATATTCACTTTGTTTTGACCTTTAGGAAATACCCATGCGTATCCTCCCGGTGCAATATCCTGATCTAAATGAATAATACAGTAATCGGGATCAAATTCAGTAAGGTCCTCATCTCCTTTATCAAAATACATGATATGTCTTCCAGTGGACTCGACATCTCTTCTATCAATTTTCCTTTCCATTTTTGTAGTATTTTTAATTCCATTTCGTAACATAGAGGCCACGCCAGTAGCATCGATAACTACTCTAGCAGTTTTTTTGTAAGGCTCATTGGTTTTTCGATTAGTACCTTCAACTCCGACAACTTGATTTCCTTCATAAAGTAAGTTTGCAAGATTGACTTCAAAATCAAAGCTAACACCCATTTTTTGTGCAGAGTCATATTGGGTCTGTGGAAGTTGTTGTCTGTTTAACATGTAACCATCACCATCAAATGGAATTGATGTCTCTCTATCAGGTGAAAAAGCCATTACGCCTTTTACACGATGTTCGATCTCTGGCTTTCCCCATGGGACTTTAATTCTTTCAGTCATGTAATCAACTGCAGCTTTGCTGACGGCATCACCACAAATCCATCCATTGATTGTTTTTCTACCTACTACAACTGGAGGATTCCTGTCAATAACTAGTACGGATAATCTTTGATTAGAGTAGTATGAAACGGATTGTGCAGCAATCATTCCTGCAAGCCCCCCACCAGCTACAATCACATCATGATCTGTTTTCACATTTCAAAAACCAGATCAGTCTTATTTAAAAGAAACCAAAAAAGAGAAAATTTTGGATCGGATCTAGACGTTCTCAAAGCTAAAGCTCATGCTGGAGCGACTATTATTTCCCCATTTCCACTAGAATATTTTTTTAAAACCTATCAAACTATACTCTGAATGATTCTATTAGTTACTTGCTGGTGGTGATAGAAGATTTACATAGGTTTTAGCTACATCATTTTTCCTATATACTAGAGTAGAAATTTTGATTCTAATTACATCTTTCTCTTGTAATGTAATTGATTTTCTTAAGATGTCTTGTTTACCAATTCTTAAAAACAACGCCGATCCGTCGATATGTGATTCAATATCATTTAACAATTGTTCAATTTGATATTTTGGAATATTTTCTACTAATTTGTGAACAAAATCTCTTGCATTTTTCTTAACAAGCTTTACCTTACTTAATAAAATGGGATTTTTAAAATGACCGAATAAATTTTGTTTAGAAAACTCTACTTCTTGTATATTAAAGAACTCATGAATTGACTGAAGAATTAGTTTCTCATTCTCTGTTGCATGAGTTATAATTTCCAAAGTGACCTGAAGATGATTTGGCATTTTTTTGATAATTTTAAAAATAATAAATCTCTTAGGCCTTCAGTAAGGTAATTTCAGCCTCTGCTGTCCTGATTAGTTTTACTTTTTCTAGACCAATATGTCTTATTCGAATTATTTTTTTGGCCGCTGCCATAATATCTGAATTTATTTTTCCAAAAGCAGTAGCTTGTACAAACTGATCTAGAGTCATGTTAGGTATTGTTTTATCCATTACATCTTTTGCTATTAATCGTAATGTATGCATGCGAGATGAATTAATTTGTTTTTGCGTAAGTATAATTATCTTTATACTAAAGACACTTCCATCTTTTGTCTTGCAGTCACAAATGAAATTAATCTTCGTAGAGCCTCGCCTAACCAAACTTCGCAGATATTCTTTTGCATATTCGTATCTCTTGAAGATAGTTTTAGCAGTACCGTCTTCAATTTTATTTATTTGAAAAGCCAATTTGTATTGGTGTTGAGAGGGATCACCCTTTACAATATCAAATAATGTAACTTCAATAACACGACCTATTGCGTGTTCTTCACTAGTAATTGGTATGTATGAAATTGGAAAACTATTGAAAGAAGTTGGAGCAAGGACGGTAATCCATTTCTTATCTCTCCACTTGTCTTTTATCTTAGTCTTTCTTCGTGCCAACTATAATCGACCTTTGTAGCCAGAATATAAGTTGTACTCCACTTAGAGTAAACTTTTTCCAACATACTTTTGTAAAACTTTGGGTATAGAAACGTGACCATCTTTTGTTTGAAAGTTTTCAAGTATTGAAACAATCACTCTTGAAGTAGCAACAAGTGTGCTGTTTATAGTGTGGATATATTGGGTTTGGTCAGACGTCTTATCACGAAATCTAATTTTGAGCCTTCGCGATTGAAAATCAAGACAATTAGAACATGAAACAACTTCACGATAAGCTTTCTGACTTGCCATCCATACTTCAAGATCGTAAGTTTTGGCAGAAATTTTTCCAAGATCTCCACTGGATAGAATTGTTACCTTGTATGGAATACCTAGATTTTGATAAAACTCTTCTGCAATTGAAAGCATTCTCTCATGTTCTTTCCAAGAGTCTTCTGGTTTAGAAAACGCGAATTGCTCAATCTTATCAAACTGGTGAACACGAAATATTCCCTTTTGATCTTTTCCATGTGCTCCGGCTTCCTTTCTAAAGCATGTACTTATTCCAGCATATCTAATAGGAAGTTTTTTTCCATCTAAAATTTCATCTGCATGCATTGCTGCTAGGGCATGTTCAGACGTTCCTATTAGGTAAAGATCATCGTTTTCAATTTTGTAAATTACATTTTCAAAATCTTCTGTTATTATTACACCTTCCATAGATTTTCGATTAATCAGATATGGAGGTTGAACTAACGTGTATTTTTTTTCAGACAGATAATCTAGACCATATTGGATCAATGCTTGGTTTAACATGACTAAATCATTTTTCAAGTAATAAAATCGTGCACCTGCAATCTTAGCTGCTCTTTCTATGTCCAATAGATCAAGACTTTGAGAAATATCAATATGGTTTTTGACATCAAAATCAAACTGTGGTACGTTACCCCATTTTCTAATCTCCTTGTTTGCAGTTTCATCTTTTCCTATTGGAACTGAATCGTGAATTAGATTTGGTATTGTAAACATGAGCCTAGTATAACTTTCGTTTACCTTTGTTTGTGTTTCTTCAAGTCCAGAAAGTTTGGCTGAAACTTCCTGCATCTCTTTAATAATTTGTGTAACATCTTGTTCAGATTTCTTTTTTTGCGCTACTTCTATTGATATGTCATTTTTCTTTTTTCGTAGCTCATCTGTTTTTTTAATTAGGTCACGCCTTTGTTTGTCTAGTTTCACTAGCTCATCTAAATCAAAATCTACATCTCTATTAGCAAGCATCTCACGAACTTTCTCAATATTTTGAAGAATGATTTTTGGGTCAAGCATTAGTCAATCACTTTTAGTGCCACTTGAACGTGTTCAAGAACTTCGTCAACAGTAGAAATTAATTTTTGTAGATTTCCTTTGTTTTGAAAATAAAAAACAAGTGAATTGTCAACATTTTCTATACGCAGAGAGAGATTTGTAGGAAAGTCAATGTTATCTGGTTCCAATGCTTTTTTTATTGCATTTGCCTTTTTTGGTGTGATATTATTTAGAGCTACTTGAACTTTGACTGCTAGAGACATTTTCTTCCAGATAGTCTAAAAACTCATCCAATTTGTCTTTAGTTATTTTAGCTCCTGCTGCAGCATCATGTCCTCCTCCAGCTCCAGATACTTTAGCTGCACCTTTTCTCATTAGTTCTCCCAAATTAACATTAGATTTGCAACCAGTTGATTTTCGTGATGAAAATTTGATGTCACCTTCATCGCCAGTAGTTCTCAGTATAATCAACTTACCTGCATTTTTTGGAGATCCAGCAAGAAGTGAAGAAACCGTGCCCGTCATAGTTTCTGGAATTACACCTTCGCCATTTACCATTACATATTTTTCTTTAGACATAATTCTCCAGCGCTCACTAGCAAGAACATTCATGTAATTCCTCAATAATTTGCGATACTCAACTAGAATGATTTCCCCCTCTTCTAACATTTTGCTTCTATCTCCCATACAAATAGAAATTCCAACACCTCCCTTGTGAATTCTACCACAGGAATTTAACATTGTAGAAAATTCTCTTGCGTCTCTCAAGAAACTTCTAGGATCTTCACGCGTTAGTGTGTATGTATAACCAATCAACTCATTCATTATGTCTGTCGCATTTTTACCTGTAGTGTATTTAGCAATTGTTTCAAGCAGTGTTCTTTTCTCGTCCTCTCCTAATTCACTAGGAACACGCCATCTTCCACCATCTTTTAGACTAATTCCAGAAGAATTCAAAAGTGAAAGACATGCATCACGATTCCATGTTAGCCCTTCTATGAAGGGATGTGACGTAAATGCAAGAGCATCAGGTAGTGGTCTAGTTTCTCTACCAACAAGCAATAAATCCAAATCAATTTCCAGTTGTCCAATCTTTTTTGCAGTCTTTGCAATTTCTGAATTAATCCCGCATAGAGCCTTTTTTTCACCTTGATCTTGCCTATCACCTAATGCAGATACAACAGCAATCCACGCAAGATCTGTATTTTTTTCATGAAGAGCTTGTGATACGGTATAAGCCATGCCTCCTGCGGAAATTTCTGTTCCTCCATCAATTTCATATTTCCAAGCATTGAGGACTCTCTCATTGTCAAATTCTTCTTGTAGAATCTGGTGATGGTCAATTACAATCCATCTATCTTCTAATAGTTCATCAAGATCTTTTGCAAAGCCACCACCAAGATCAGTTATGATGTGAAAATCTCTACGATCTTTTTTCATTTTTTCAATAATGTTTTTGCTAAGCTCTTTTACACTTCGTACAGTACATTTTGCACCAGCTCTTGTTAGTGCTTTTGTAATTATACTGCCAGATGTTAACCCATCACAATCATGATGAGTAATTATAGAAATGCTTTTGTTTGATTTTATGGATTCAGAAATTTTATCGTGAAAATATGTAAGTGCATTATTAAGATGACTTGACATTATTCGAGCTGAGCTACTACAGCTTTATATTTCCAAGTTTTAGGGAGACGACCTATTTTTTTATAGTAGGTAGATAATCTATGCACTTTGGCTTCTATGAGTTCGAGGGATCGAACATTTCTGTTATCAGCTGGATGATCTTTTAAGTGCTTTTGAAGACCTACTGACTTGTTTACAATATTGTTCAAGTCCTCTGGCATATCTGACTTGACGCCCGCACTCTCAAGAACTTCAGTGATTGACTTTTTTAGGATTGGTTTTACTAGTGGAATGGCATGTTTATCACGAAGTAAAGTTCCTATTTGGCTAGGGCTCATGTCATCCTTTGCATATTTTACGATCAAACCTTCTATTTCTGTGGGACTTAATTTTATCCAAGAAGGAGGAGTTAGATCGATCGGTCTAACTGAATGAGATTTGCCGTGTGTATGTGTGTGAATTCTTCCCATATGGTGCGTGACTAGAGATTTAACATAAACGTTACCTAAATTATAAAAAAATTTAATTTAAGGAATACGAATCAGAAGAAAAGTTAAATATCAATGTGCTTCCCTTTTTGATAAGGTAAACGATATGAATAAGTCAATAATGTTAGGAGGAGCTGTTATGGCTTTCCTCATTGGTGCTTCTTTTCCATTAGCATTTGCTCAATACATGGGCAATGTTGGCGGTGCAGGAGAAACTGGCGTAGCAACATTAGAGGAAACTCTCCAACTGGCAAGAGACAGAATAAACTATGTTGAAGCTAACCCTGCTAGTGGTTCAGGAACGCCAATCCTTGATGCAGCTGGTGTAGGAGGCGCTATCATTATAGCTGGTGCAGTTTTTGGTGGTATAGCAATCGCTCTTGCAATGAAGGCAAGAACTGGCAAATATATCAAGCCAGGTACTGGCTAATCAAAGCAACTAACTACCTCTTTTTCATATTTTTGCGATCAACTAGTTATTGATCGGACAGAAATCTATATATCGCACGAAAATTGTTTTCATATGCAATGTTCCCAGTATTCGTGATGTTCATTAATGCACTGTCAAACATATTTGGTCAACTAGGGCCAAGCTATGATCCACTCTTCTACGATGTTATGGTATACATCTTTGGAACTATGATGTTTACGGTATTCCTTTTAGCACTTATTGCCTATTGGGTTAGAGTACACGGTTGGAGCTATAAAGACACTCGTGAGAAATGGATTGACGAACTGGACAGACACTTCGAAAGTGAAGGCATTGGTCTGATACCAGATAACGGTAAGTACTGGTAGATTTTTTCTTTTTTTATTAATTTTAAATTATTAATCTTAGATATGAGTCTAAACTTCAGGTGGCAGAAAGTCACTGTCTTTTGATTGATCGTACGCCTTGGAAGTAAATTCTGCAGTGTAATGATAACCATCAACTATCTTTGAATGTATCATGTACGGAGACTCGATACCATTTACAAGTATTTTCTGTTTTGATTCATCCATGTCACGTAGTGGAAAGTCCCAAATCCATAGAAAATGTCCTAGCTCAAAATCATATTCTTCGTCCCACTCGGCAAAGATAACACCGTCATCTGACAATGTGTAAAGTGATCTAGTGCAACCATCAGAAATTCCTATTCCAGCCGGAATCTCAGCCTTCTTTTTATCAACAATCAACTCTAGTTGAAAAGAAATTTTGTATTTTATATCACGATCATCAATACATTGTTTTAATGGGTTATCAAGCTCAAACTGACTCTGGATCACACTGCTTGCTGCTCCCACAGAAATCGCGATCCCAGCAGTTATCAATAGAAATTTAATGGTCTGTCTACGCTTGGCGGGATCACCCATACCAGGCCAAATCATAGTCTAAGTTTAACGAGAGTCCTTAAAGTCTTTTCTACATTTTCTCACGGCATAATTATTTCCAGTAAATCAAACTGATCTTGATGATCTGCAATGTAGAAAGTAATGGGATTAGAATCCAATTCTACCCACTCTGATTCTCCTTTGTAAACTAAAATGTCTTCAATGGATACATTGTTTGGTCCTGATAATCTTACTAACACTTTGTCTTTTTTAGGTGCTGGAAATGGGAACCTAGTTACCTTACCTCTTCTTTCGTCTTGTATGTTTATTGTGAACTCGTTGTCCTCATATTCTACTTTTCCTTTAAAGTAGCTCTCATAGATATTGAGATATTTTATTTTGATTGAAAGTAACATCTTGATCTGTCTAGGAATTTTCAATAATAAAGTATTTCCATAGAGTTTTTTTAGTTATGATTGGAAAAAGAAAAGATTGAGTTACAAGAGCGATGAAAATACTGTAACGTATTTCAAATTAAACATGAGTTAATGAATATCCAATGATTGTAGAAATTGAATAAGCAACATCATGAACTATAATTATTTTTAAAGCACTTCTTATGATGCAAGGGCTTAGAATATACAAATAATATTACGAGTTTAATTGAAAGAAGAAAATGAAAAAATAGTGTGTAGTTTAGATTACTTGCCAGGGTCGTGTTGCAAATGTTACGATATATGCGGCACCAATAATTATCGACTGGTATGCAATGTTTCCATATGGAATTGGTTTAACAATTGGTTCACCACTCACAACTACTGTCTGTCCTGGACCAAGTCCCGGACCAACGTTTTGAATATTAAGTTGTGTGTGTACGTGATAAACGCCAGGCTCTAGTGCTTTAGCTGATAATGAATATACTATTACACCGTTTCCTGGAATGTCAAAGACATTACCTGGAGGATCTCGTGCCATCATCTCCCATCTATTACCTGCATTTGTTGATTCAGAGAACATTGAAAGCCATGCTCTCATGTCCCTTTCTATAAGACTAACCAATTTTCCTTGCAGTGTAATAATCTCACCAGTCTGTAATGATTGTCTTGAGAAAGTTTCATCTTCGATTCTTACGAAACGACTCTGCAATTGGGCTTGCACTCCATGTGCATCGGCATTCTGAACCAAGCTAGCCAAATTTGGACCAACCGTGCCCAGAAGCATTATCACACCAAGTGAGAATGCAATTAATTTTTTGTCGACCATGATTATCCGTTACCTACTTTCGTAATCGAAGAATGATATATGTTTTATCTTAGCGATCAGGCACAATTCGAAATAAAGTATGATCAACATGCATGTTTAACATAATAACCCCTTGACAAAAGGATGATCTTTCTACAACTTTCATGTTTGATATTTATAAAAATTATTAATTTTTAAGTGTATTTTCTAGGAAATTGAACAAAATTCATCTTTTTTGAAACTCACTCTTTATATACAAAAAACAACGTGATACATGCATGGCACAGATGCCAACACTGATTCCAAAGGAAGTAGAGATTCATAGACTGAAAAAGATATGGCTCATCATAATCGCAATGGGATCTACTGCGGCATCCGTGGAAGTGGACAACTTCGTAGATGGCTCATTACATCAGACTTCTATTAGAGATAGCGCATTCACACCAGCGCATTGGTGGTTATACAGCCACTTTGTGGCTCTGCCACTTGGTTGGGGTGCTGTAGCAATTTATGATAGACGAGTGCCAGTCCTAAGAGGACCAAACAACTCGATGAACACTGGTCTTAAGATGACTATACTAGGTTATCTTGCAACCATGTTCACAATCGGAATTAACGAGATGTGGCACTTCTGGTTCGTTGAGGAAATCTTCGCTGTACCAAACCACTGGATGTTTAATATGGGTGTAGTTGTGGCGTTCATAGGCGCATTAGCCTATGTAGTTAGAGTATATGCACGACTGGTAGAACTTGGTGCTGAGACTCCAGGTGAGAACCCATACATTGCAGAAATGTACAAGATGGCCCTAGAAGGCAAACTGTACAGTAGAACTATCCCATAGACGAAAAAGGACGTACAAAACCACCCTTTTTTTTTCATTTTATTAGAAGCATCTATAGGCGATTCTAGAAATTTCTTTGAAAGATCGCCCCTAATTTTTTGACTCATTTTTAGGAAAGACTTAAAAAGATTTACAATCTCATATTACCAAATGGCCCTTCCAAAAGGATTTGGTTCAGCTGGCGGCGCTACCTCTGAAGACGTAGCTCAGATGATTGGACGTCGAATAGAGAATTATGGTGGATTAATTACAATGGCATATATCGCTGCTTGGCTAGCAACATTTGGCGGAACAGCCGCTGGATATTTCTATTATCCTTGGGCATATCCAACACCAAGTGGGCACTTTGCATTCATAGTTCTGACACTCGTGGAATCAATTGGTTACATATTCTGCATGAAAATTGCAGAAGAAGGTAGCAATAAGAATAGTAATCGACTTATGGCCGTAACAATGAGCGGAGTAGCAATCGGCACCGTATACATATCAATGTTCGTAGGATTCTAGAAAAGCCCCCTCTTTTTCTTGTTTTTTATGTTAAGCGATCATGCGTCTGTGGTAAAATTTTATATATTTACCCCTTTCACTAGGGTTAATGGTCTGGCTTAGACGATGTACCCATTATTTGTTTATAGTAGTGGTTGCAGTAAACTCGACGCTTTTAACAATTAATGCAGGAGACTACATATTCTATACTGATTGGGCTTGGACATCTTTTGTAGTATTCTCAATCTCGCAAACATTGATGCTTTCAGTAGGTGCAGTATACTACCTGACGTTTACAGGAGTTCCGGGAACAGCTACGTACTATGCGCTGATAATGACAGTGTATACATGGATTGCAAAAGGTGCATGGTTTTCACTTGGATATCCATATGACTTCATTGTTACGCCTGTATGGATACCATCAGCAATGTTGCTGGATTTGGCATATTGGGCAACAAAGAAGAA
>JAEHKU010000031.1:0-4194 GCA_016838825.1 Nitrosopumilales archaeon
TCAGGAGGCAAGGACAGCACCTTTGCTATCAACAAAGCAAAATTCCAAGGACACGACATCAAATGTCTAGTAACAATCTTTCCGAATTCAATTGAAAGTGAGCTACTTCATTATCCAAACATACATTTAACAAAATTACAAGCCAAGTCAATGGGAACTCCACATACTTTTACAGAACTAGACTCAAATGATACAGATATAGAAGTTAAAGTGTTAGAAGAGACATTAGCACAAGCGAAAAAAGATTTTGATGTTGAAGGGCTAGTTCATGGTGGAATTTTAAGTGAGTTCCAGAAAAAAAAATTTGAAATGGTTTGTTCGAATTTAAATTTGCAAACAGTTTCTCCACTATGGCAAATCAATCAAAAAGAATACATGCATGAGCTAGTAAAATCAAAATTCGAATTCATAATCACAAGTGTATCTTCTGCAGGACTTGATGACTCATGGCTAGGTAAAAAAATTACAGAAAAGGAAATTTTTCTTCTCGAAAAACTTTCAACCACACATGGTTTTAACATAAGTTTCGAGGGGGGAGAGGCAGAAACACTAGTTATTGATTGTCCACTTTTTTCATATCCTCTTAAAATTCTAAAATCAAACAAAGTTTGGGACGGTTATATAGGACGATTAGAAATAACAGAGGCAATCTTAGGAAGGTAAATTGCTCGACAACTTAAAGACCAGTCTTCGGGCTGCAATAAAAAAAATTGTAAATTCTTCAGGAATAGATGAAGAGCTAATCAAAGAACTTGCTAAAGACGTACAGAGAGCTCTTTTACAGGCAGACGTGAATGTGAAACTAGTACTTGAGATATCAAAAAACATAGAAAAAAGATCACTAGAAGAATCTCCTCCTCCAGGACTTTCAAGAAAGGATCATATAGTAAAAATTCTTTATGATGAACTTGCAAAGCTATTAGGAACAGAAAATAAATTCTCTTTCAAGGCTGGGAAGCTAAACAAAGTTTTGATGTTAGGTATTCAAGGTAGTGGAAAGACTTCAATGACATCAAAGCTAGCAAAGTTCTTGACAAAACAGGGTTATCGAGTTGCAGTGATAGGTGCAGATACTTACAGACCAGGAGCTCTTATACAATTAAAGACAATGTGTGAAAGAGCAAAAATAGAAGTTTATGGTGAAGAAAAAAACAAGGACTCTCCACAAGTAGTTAAGAATGGTTTAAAGCATTTTGGAAGTTCAAACCTTGACATAATACTTATTGATACAGCTGGAAGACACAAAGAAGAGAAAGACCTTCTAGATGAGATGACACAAATCACCAAAGTTGCAAATCCTGATCTTGCATTACTTGTCGTAGATGGGACCATTGGACAACAGTGTTACAGTCAAGCAGAGGCATTCCATAAAATTGTACCAGTTGGTGGTATAGTAGTTACGAAATTGGATAGTACCGCAAAGGGAGGTGGTGCGATAGCAGCTTCTTCGGCAACAGGAGCTCAGATAATGTACATAGGAACAGGGGAAAGAATTGATGATATCGAACAGTTTTCACCGACTAGATTTGTGGGCAGATTGCTTGGAATGGGCGATATCCAAGCCGTTCTTGATTTAGCAAAGAGGTTGGAAACTGAAGCAGATGAAGTCAGACTAAAGCGAATTTCAAGCGGAAAAATGAACATGGACGACTTCTATTATCAACTTGAAGAAGTAACCAAAGTTGGATCTCTTCAAAGTTTACTGGATAACATGCCAGGGTTATCTGGACACGTGAAGGAAGGTCAGTTGGACCAGATGGAAGATCGAGTACAAAAATGGAGATACATTATCCAAAGTATGACAAAGCAAGAGAAGGAAGATCCAGATATCATAAATGCATCTAGGGTAAAAAGAATCGCACGAGGTTCTGGTTGGCCGGAACATGAAGTAAAAGATCTAATAAAAAATTACAAGAACTCTAAACATATGATGAAGGCATCTAAAGGAAGACAGATGCAGGGCATGCTCAGGAAAATGGGAATAGGATAACTCAGATTCTATTTTTAATATTATGAATAATATACACCGCTAATTACATGATTTTGTGAAACAAATCAACAAGCGTGTCTCTCAATTGTCAGATACAAAGTTAATGCTAAGTGAATATCATCTATGTAACAGCTGTCTGCAAAGATTATTTGTAGCAAAGCTCGGTTCTACTTTACTTAAAAGACTAGTAACTGAAAGGCCACAAAAGAAATTAGTTAAATGCTATATTTGCAAGAATTTTTTTTCTGAACTAGATACCTATGTAAAAAAAATTCTTGATGCATCTTCTGGCTTTGAATTTTCATCTTTTCTTGTAGGTGCAGTATTGAAACCTTCAGTGTTAGATAAAGATGATCAGGTAAGGTCAAAGTTTCAACTTAAAGGAATTGACAGTGTCAAAACTGATATCACAAGAGAACTAGGCAGAAGGTTGAGAAGAAAGACTAAGGCAAGAGTAGAATTTATCTCACCTGATGTAACATTCACGGTCAATTTCAGGAAGGAAACGTATGAAGTAAGTGCCAAGCCAGTGTTTCTTGCAGGCAGATACACAAAGAGTAAACGGGGAATTCCACAAAGACAGAATTCGTGTGAAAAGTGTAGAGGGCGGGGATGTAACTCGTGTCACTTTCATGGAATTTCATCGTTTGACAGTGTAGAAGGCAAAATAGCAAAATTCCTTTACTGGAAATTTGGTTCCTTGCAAATTAAAATGACTTGGATTGGTGGTGAAGATAATTCAAGTTTAGTCTTAGGAAATGGGCGTCCATTTTTTGTAAAATTAATAAATCCAAAAAAAAGAAAACCAAAACTGGTAAAGAAAGTTTTAGCCGCTGGAATTACAATTAATAATCTCAAAATAATCGGATCCATTCCAAAAAGGGTAATACGTTTCAAGTCAAACATAAAATTACAAATCAGTACAGAAAAAGAAATTCAAACATCAAAACTAAAAAGAATACGCAATTTAGAAAAAAATTCGATTTCTATCTATGAAAACTCTGGAAAGGAGAATAAGAAGAATGTTTATGTCATAAAATACAAAAAACGTTCTAAACATTCGTTTACTATTTCGATGGTAGCAGACGGCGGTTTACCTCTAAAGCGGTTCGTTGAAGGAAGAAATGTGATTCCCAACATCTCTGATATAATTGATAACCATTGTAAGTGTGAGCAATTTGACTTTAATAATATCATAGTAAGATAGAATCGATCATATTACAAGTATGATCTACGACTAACATTTTTTTACAGCACAATTCCATTATGGACCGTTGGATCCTCTAGTAAAAGTACACGAAGCCCACGATAATGGACAGTTACCTAAGAGGATTTATGGGTTAATCAAAAAGAGATTCTCTATCGTAGTTGAGGGAATTGATCGAATTGAAAGTGCTTCAGGCATTAACTATCCTGTAGCATACGTTGAACCTTCTGCAATCATATCTCAATCGTCTACAACCTCGTACAGTTATGGAATTCTATATGCACGAACCATTCCCGTAGTTTCAAATGACCAGGTTCAAGTTGTTATTCAAATTTCAGCCCCGCTCGTAGCATTCGGTCTCAAAGGCAGTATTCACGCCATATTGGCACATGAGTTTCTACATTATTTGGAACTAATGCGAAGAATCTCTAAAATGGAATTCCTTTCAGATGAACTGTCAGGAAATCTCTTTGAAAGTACATATTCTGACTCAACTAGACTCTTTGAACCTAGAGCAGTGTTTAATGATAAAACATTATTATCCCACATTACAAAGAAATTTCCTGAAGGATTTAGAGATTACAAATTAGAAGATAAAGTGGAAAAATTTTGGACAGGAAAACAACTTCCAACTACAACCATTACGTTGGATACAAACATAGTAAAGTTAGCAGCAAACTCATTAGCAAAGACAAAGTTGGCTCCAAAACTTTTACAGAAATTGGAAAAATTAGAACAAAAAGCATCAAAACTTAGGAAAAAAAAGTACTACTGATTGTTATAAAAATTCAGTTAAACCACATTTGCCACAGGTATGTCTATTTTTATGTGCAGCCATAAAAACACCTTTTCCGCATCTAGAGCAGATTTTTTTTGTTTTTGTTGACTTGTCTTTGTCGAGCTTGTAAAATTTGTAAACAGTAGGACTAGATCCTTTCCTTCCAGTTCTAGCTTTCTTTCCTGCCATCACTGACTCTTCTTAGCTTTCTCAGCTTTT
>JAEHKU010000031.1:4199-11258 GCA_016838825.1 Nitrosopumilales archaeon
GGTTCTTCCTTTTCCTTAGCTTTCTCAGCTTTTGGTTCTTCCTTTTCCTTAGCTTTCTCAGCTTTTGGTTCTTCCTTTTCCTTAGCTTTCTCAGCTTTTGGTTCTTCCTTCACTTCTTTCTTCTCTGGTGGAGCTCTTGCTTTCTCTAATCTTGTAAAAATAGCATGTTTGAGATGTTCTTTTGCTAGCTTTTCATCTTCATATACGTAGAATGTACCGGATATGTTTGGGATTCCGGTATCATTTTTCAATTCAATTGGGATAACCAGTTTACCTTCAAGTTTGAAATGTTTTGATACAATGTCGACTGCTTCAAGTTTTTTTAGCTTACCCCCAAGACCCTTGAACGTGCAAGTAATTTCACGTCTGGAAAGGAAAGCATTTTCCTCATCCTTGATAGTTTCAATCATTGACATGCATTCGAGCTCCTCTGAATTGTTCATATAAATCTTGATTGCATCATAAGAAGAGATTTAAGAAATTGGACTAATTGTTATCCGTGCAACGATACATGATTCATTTAAAGAATTCTAGTTACACTCCACGTGATGCCCAAAAGCTTCTAACAGAATCTAGGAAACTGACATCTGAAATAGAGTCTGTGATTAGAGACACAAGAGTTTCAAGTAGATATTTAGAATTTGACGTGTCAGTAGATAAGGAAAAACTATCAACATTTGTAACTAAACTGGATACAATTGGTCCGCTAGATCACACGCGACTTGTTATAGAGGAACAAATTGAAAAAAACGAAGCCATTGAACAAGGAAGATTCTACTTCAATAACGAGCGCTACTGGGAATGCCATGAAGTTATAGAAGGTGTATGGAAGCAATGTTTTCGGGAGGAAAAGAAGCTACTAAACGGTATCATACTAATTGCAGCTGCAATGGTTCATTTTCAAAAAGATGAAAATACAATTTGCTTTTCAATACTAAAAAGAGCACTAAAAAAATTGGCAAATTCAGATAAAAAATATCATGGAATAGACGTAGACACTTTACGCAAAACAGTTTCTCAGATGATAGAAACTGGCAAAATCAAAACTTTCACGATTTAATTAATTGTAATGTAGTTTTGAGTACCTCAGAGCCCATAAGCAGACGCAACTCACCTTTCTTTGCCTGCTTTTCGGTAAATCTACTGGTTTCGTCTTTATCAATTCCGTTTCCCGATACCAGAAGAGGTACAGGATCATCACTATGACCCTTGTTGATGCACGGCGTAGAATGATCAGCTGATACCACAACTACAGTTTTTCTTGTATCAATTTTGTCAAGTAATGTTCCAAAGAATCTCTTGTCAATATCTTCTATATTTTTCATTTTACCTTTAGCATCACCATCATGACCAAACTCATCAGGACCCTTGATGTGCACATAAATCGCATTCTGTGTCTCCATTGATTTTGCAGCAACTTTTGCTTTTTCTTCATAGTCTGTCATTGCACCAGCATTGAAGGGTTTCATTTTTAGAACATTTGAGATACCAAGTTCTACTGGCATGTCAACAATACAAGAAAATTTCATTGAGTAAAGATCATTTATTGGAGTAACTTCTGGATATCTATTACCTGCATCACGAAGAATTATGCTGTTTAGGAGTTTCTTGTTTTGTTCTTTACGTTTCTTGTTTATGTTACTCTTTTTCATTATTTCAAGAGATTTTGTTGTGAATTCATTTACTAATGAAGCAGAAAGCTTTGAACTTGCTGATTCATCAAGTGGTAGACAACGTTCAATCTTCAGATAATCCCCAACAGCCTTTGCTATTCCCATTCCATCGACCCGGCTATACGACGGATCAGTATTAGTAATATTTGCTGAAAGAGATTCACCTTGTGCTCTTATCCGTACCACAACCCGATGATCAACAGTTGGAGCTACTATTACGGATGCATTTGGTGTAGAAAATTTGGTAAGAGATTCTATTTCTGATGCAATAGCAGAGGCATCTTCTTTTTCGACTTTTCTTCCAGCCCTTCTATCTGTAATTACACCATCTTCATCTAGTGTTGCAAAGTTGCCTCTTAAAGTAAGGTCACCATTTTGAAAATCTATTCCAATCCCTATCGCTTCAATTACTCCTCTTCCCACATAATCAGCGTGCAAAAACTTGTACCCAAGCATGTTAAAAACTGCAATATCTGATTCTGGTGCTATGCCTTTACCTACAGAAATAACTTCTCCCATCCTGCCATTTTTTGCAAGTTCATCGAGATTTGGTGTCTTAGCAAACTCTAGCGGTGTAGTTCCATTAAGATCTGGATGTGGAAGGTCTCCAACACCATCCAATAGAACATAAATCATACGAACTTGCGAATTATCAGGAATTTTTCATCAACTCACCTGACAGGATTTTCTTACTACAGATAAACTTTCAAAATACTTTTTTCTTATCAAATTGCGCGATCGTACACTTGGTATTTGAAAAATTATCTATGACTCGATCATATGAAAGAATTTAAATTCTTAGTTCAAAAATCCTAAGTGACATGGGGGGAATTAGGAAAGACTACGTTCTTGAGAGATATGTGATCATTTGCCCTGAAAATTCAAAAACAGAATCAAAGAAATGCCCGCTTTGTCCTGGTAATGAAGCAATGACAAATCCATCGATGCTTTCACTTGTAGCTAAAGATGGTATGCTACAGAGACTTCAGGATAGTGAAGATTATTTTGTGAAAGGCTGGGCTGTTAGGGTGTTTGAAAGTTCCGATCCTGCGGTTTCTACCAAGTCAGAAAATTCATTTAGTGACAGACCACTTTACAGCGAACCGGCATACGGTTATCATTACATAGTTGTGGGTTCTCCCAAACACAAAGACTCTCTTTCTTCAATTAGTGTAGAACAATGGTCGAATATTCTTGTGGTAATACAAGATAGATTACGCTGGTTGTATACTCAGCGCGGAGTGACCTATGTCTCAATATATGCAAATAATGGTAAAGAAGCAGGAGAGAATTTACCCCATCCACATCTCAACATAATGACGTTTTCAACAATTCCTCCGACAATTGAACAAGAAGCAGAATCATCGCATAAAATTCTGAATGAAAAGGGTGTATGCCCAATATGCGAAGTTATTACCGCAGAAACTGGGGGGCCAAGACAGGTTCTGCAAACCGATGGATATTTGGCATTTTGTCCCTGGGCTCCATCTTGCCCCTATGAATTTTGGATATCCCCCAAGAAACACGCTACAAGTTTCTCAAGAATAACTCAAAAAGAGATAAGAGATCTTTCCTTAATTTTGCGTGCCACACTTGGAGGCCTTGTAAAAACAGCCAAGAATACCTCATACAATATTGCTTTTCATTTGTCTCCAGAAAAAAAGAATAGTAGGCAGATTCACTGGCACATTGAAGTATATCCACAAACTAATTCATGGTCAGGACTCGAAAGAGGCTTTGGTGTGTTTTTGAACAAGACGTCTCCAGAACAAGATGCAGAGAAGTTAGGTGCTTCATGTAGAAAGGAGCTAGCAAGTCTAGTAGGTATAGTATAAAAAATTAGAAAGAGCATTTATTTATTGAATTAAAAAAATCATCTTACATGGCAATTGAAAAGTATCTAGCAGGTGCAAGTTTAGGGTTGTTCATAATGTTTGATGCTGAAATTATAACGTTATTTAGTTATATGATTCAGCCGGAGATAGAAATTGAAGCAGCCCCAAAACTTTTCCAGTTCATTTCCATTGGTGCTGCACCCGCTGTTATTCTTGTTGGCACATGTTTTTTTATGGTACACCGATATGGTTCACGACAAGTAGGTGCAATGATTTTTGCAGGAGGTGCTGCACTGTTAATAGGAATGCTCTACGCAAATAGCATTATTCCAAGCATCAATGAAGATTTTCGTGTTTTTGCAATTACAATCACTCCACTACTCTTTATGCTAGTTTCAATTCCTGTGATGGTAGTTGGTGCTGTTTTACTAAAGACAAAAAAGCGAAGACGGCCAAAAGGTTGGTTTCCAGAACATCCTGAAGTCAAAAAAATCCATGTCAGCTTTTACAAAAAATCCTTTCCTTGCATGACAGGATTTCATGATCTATGTCCAGGGAAAACTTGTGAGTGTACATGTCACTACAATATGTAACAAAACGTTGTTTCAATAATCGTATCTCATTTCACTTGAATGGCGCCTAAATCCAAGTTTTTCGTAAAATGGCACAATTGCATCATCGGAATCTAAAATTGTCTTATAACAACCCTCTTTTTTGGCATGATCAAGAAGGACAGTTACCAGTTTCTGACCAATTCCTTTTCCTTGGTACTCTTTTTTTACTACAACATCCTCAATATGACCAACTTTTCCACCTCCATGAATGAATTTTTGTTCAATCAAAATAGAGGCCGAGCCTATCACACGAGAATCGATTACTGCGACGTAAATTACATGCATGGGATTTGACTGGATGCTATCAAATATTGCATTGGCTTTTTCCTTGTCTATATCACTCGCCTTTCTCAATGAATCAAGCGATTCCAGAAATCCATTTGAAAGATCAGCCTTCTCAATCTGCCGTATTGTTACATCCATGATTTTCTCACATCAAATATGCCCAAGTTTCTGAAGATAATACTGCGAGGCTTTTTGATAGGAATCTTTGTCTCCTATGTCCATGAATCCTTTTTTAACTAAAAAGGAAGAGACTAACTTCTTCTTCGCTAGTGCTTTTTTAATTACTATGTCCATGCTGTAAGCTTTGTTAGGTGGAATCATTCTAAAGATATCTGGTTCCATTACATAACATCCCATGTTTATGTTAGAAGTGATCTCTGGTTTTTCCTTCCATGCCGTGACTCTATTTCTTTTGTCAGTCTCTATCACTCCATATTTTAGTTTCATTTTATATTTCCAAAGACTCATAGTAACGAATGCTTTTTTACGTTCATGTTCCTTAATCATCTTTCTTAAATTAAAATCAAAAATTGAATCTCCATAAACACAAACAAAAGTATCGTCAACGAAACTTGCAGCCGTTTTTAGTTGTCCCGCTGTAGCAAGTGGTTTCGGTGACGTTGCATATTGTATATCCACACCAAACTTGCTTCCATCTTCAAAATAATCTTCAATCGTTTTTCTGAGATAGCTTACACACAAAACTAGGGAATCTATCTTGTTCTTCGTTATCCAGTGAATTAGATGCTCAAGAATAGGTTTATCATGTAAAGGGAGCATTGGCTTCGGCAGAAAAGTGGTATAAGGTTGAAGTCTAGTCCCCAAACCTCCAGCAAGTATTACGGCCTTCAAGGCGTTTTCTTTAAAATAGTGGTTATTTATGTTAGTGTCGAAACTCTGAACTTTAGATTTTAGATGATTTGAGAAAGCTTCGAAATTACTTCATGGGGTTTGCGTCCAAACAATAGGATCATCGGTTCTTTTCCTACATCGCCTTTATGAAATATCAAATCTGGTGGAGATTTTGCATTTTTAATTGCATGTCTTATACCCCACGCAATGGTAGAGTTTTCTTTTGACTTAGTTCTATACGATTCTTTAGTTCTATCGTAACTTGAAACTACAAACTTTTTTGTCCTGGCCTTGCGAATAATTGACTTGTCGTATTTGATATTAAGAGCAGATCTTGTAGATGGAAATTTTTTAGCAACTTCTAAAACTGCAGAGCCCACGTGTTGAGAGCCGCCATATTCCAAATTCCCAGCAGTAATCACAGATTTCTTTGCCTTAACTATTCTACCTGTAATTCCAACAATATCTTTTAATGATTTGCAATTAGGTTTTGCAAATACAAAGTTAGTTTGGCATTCAGGAATTATTTTGTAAACGTGTTCTAGATTTACGAAATTTGAAATTGCATCATACAGATTACTCTTAATTTTATCTGACTTTGAGTTTGTCACGAAAAGTCCTTTACCTACTTGAAGTGAATTCAAAATGGACTTGAAAGTGAACTCTTTTGCAAGTTTGATCGAGTTCTTAAGATCTAAGCCTTTAGCAAGATTAGCAGCTATACATGCAGAAAAAGTACAGCCTCCCCCGTGATTTTTGATAGACAGCCTTCGTTTTGTCAAAGTGTATGATTTTGTTCCCTCTCTTACAAGGTCAGTTACTGAATTGCCTGAAAGGTGTCCACCTGTAATGACTACGTTTTCTACTCCTAGGTTTGCTATCTTTTCTGCAGCCTTTACTAGGTCATTTTTCTGTCTTATTTTCATATTTGCGAGTTTTTCTGCTTCAGTTGTGTTTGGTGTTATGATATAGGATAGGGGTATAAGGTAGCGTCTAAAGTCAGGTAGTGCACTTTTTAACAATAATTGGCCCCCAGTGCTAGATTCAAACACTGGATCTAAGACGATAGGAATCTTGGTTCCTTTTAATTTTGAATGGATTGCTGTAATGGCAGATGAGCTGTATACCATGCCAATCTTTACAGCATTAATTTTAAAATCAGAAAGAATAGACTGGATCTGATTCTTTACCATACTAGCAGAAATTTTTTCAATTTTAGAAAATTTTGTAGTATTTTGACTTGTTATTGCAGTTACAACTGAAAGACCATATACTCCTTGTGAAGAGAAAACCTTTATGTCATTTTGCACACCCGCACCAGAGGATGGGTCTGAACCGCCTATGGATAAAACATTCACGCGACTATTTCCTATAACTTATGTTTAAATCCAATCCCTCTATAAGACTATTAACTTGGGAACTCAAATGAGTGCAGCACGTAGGGGCATTGCTACTGATGAAATGAAACTAGTAGCAAAAGATGAGGACGTAACCATAGATTGGCTCATACAAAAGATCGCAAAGGGTTCTATAATTATACCTAGTAACAATGTTAGACAACAAAAAATTCATAACGTAGGAATAGGGAGAGGAACAAAGACCAAAGTCAATGTAAATATTGGCACTTCTACCCTAAACGTTAATCTGGATGAGGAGATCGAGAAGGCAAAAGTTGCTGTAAAGTATCATGCTGATACTATAATGGATCTTAGTGACGGTGGAGATATTGGATTAATAAGAAGAAAGTTGTTGGAAGTCGCTCCCATTACATTTGGGACTGTGCCAATTTATGAAGCCTAT
>JAEHKU010000032.1 GCA_016838825.1 Nitrosopumilales archaeon
TGAAATTCTCTCAGCTTTTGCAGGTGCAGTAAAAGAAATTTTGAAAGAGCGTCATCCACAATACGCTGAAAAAATACGACATGAAATTAGAGTTCGAATTGCAAACTATCCTGTTCACCGTGGATTACGTCAGATAAATGCAGATGTTATAGGAAGGATGACTTGCGTTTCTGGGATGGTAGTTAGAGCATCTGAGATAAAACCACTTGCGAGGAAATTAGTTTACACTTGTCCTGATTCACATTTTACTGAGGTTTCTCAAGAAACTGGACTTAGCTTCAGTGAACCCACAAAATGTTCAGACTCAAATTGCCCACACAGGGAACTTGTACTTGTTCCAGAAAAAAGCCGTTTTATTGATTTTCAGATATTAAGATTACAAGAGCTTCCTGAGGATTTGCCACCTGGTCAACTTCCTCACTACATCGATGTTACTGTTTTGCAAGATCTCGTAGATAATGCGCGTCCAGGGGATCGAATAATACTTACTGGTTTAGTAAGGATTGAACAAGAACAAATTTTTGGTTTGAGAGGAAAGTCTGGAATATACAGATTACGTATACAGGGAAACAACATTGAATTTTTAGGTGGTAAAGGAGTTAAAATTTCAAGAACGACAGGAAGGGAGGATATATCCCCTGATGAAGAAAAGATAATCAAATCACTTGAAAGAATTCCAGATAATTATAATAGATTAGTAGAATCGTTTGCTCCGCACATACAAGGACATGAGTTAATTAAAGAAGCAATTCTACTTTTGATCGTAGGTTCAACGCAAAGAATTCTACCTGACGCAACGAAGATTCGTGGTGATATCAATATCTTTCTTGTCGGCGATCCTGGTACTGCAAAAAGTGAAATGCTAAAATTCTGTGCAAGAATCGCACCAAGAGGATTGTATACCTCAGGTAGAGGTTCTACTGCTGCTGGACTTACTGCTGCTGTTGTACGTGATAAAATTGGAATATTGACTTTAGAAGCTGGTGCTGTTGTATTGGGTGACCAAGGACTAGTATGTATTGATGAATTTGATAAAATGAAACCAGAGGATCGAAGTGCGCTTCATGAAGTAATGGAACAACAGACTGCTAGCATTGCAAAAGGTGGTATTGTTGCAACGCTCAACGCTAGGACTTCTATTTTGGCCGCAGCAAATCCCCTTTATGGAAAATATGATATACATAAAAACATAACAGAGAACGTCAATCTACCAATTCCTCTCTTAACCAGATTTGATCTAATTTTTGTGATTAGAGATATTCCTCGTAAGGAACAGGACACTAGAATTGCAAAACACATTCTTAATTTACATAGAAGTGGTATGCCAGACGTCAAGTCACTTATTGATGTAGATGTTTTAACTAAGTATCTTGCGTATGCAAAAAGAGTAGAACCAATTCTCACAAAAGAAGCTGAAGAAAAAATACTAGAATACTATATGAAGATGAGAAATGTTGAAGCTGAAGAAATGATAACTGTAACTCCCAGACAGCTTGAAGGCCTAATTAGATTAGCAACTGCTAGAGCAAAGTTACTTCTGAAAAATGAAGTGAACGTAGATGATGCCGAGCGAGCTATATACTTGATGCAAAGTATGCTTGAAGATGCTGGCGTAGATGTAAATACTGGCAAAGTCGATCTAGGAGTTCTTCAAGGCAGACCTAGTAGTGAGATATCAAAAATGCAACTCTTTATGGACACTCTAAAGTTTCTAGAAGGAGATCTTAAGGGCCCTGTGGAGGAAAAGTTGTTAGTAAAAGAACTAGCTAAAACCGGCAAATTTACTGAGGGCGAAGCATATGGTTATATTCGAAAGTTAGTGCGTGAATCAGCTATTTATGAACCAAAAACCGGTTATTATAGCCGGGTATGAAAATATCGGATCTTGCTCTTCCGAAACTAGCCATAAAATTTCTTCAAGATCTGGGATATTCAGATCTATATCCTCCGCAAGAACAGAGCATAAAAGAAGGCTTACTGAAGGAGAAAAACATACTAGTTTCTGCTCCTACTGCTAGTGGGAAAACCTTAGTAGCAATAATAGCAATCCTAAATCATCTTTTTGCTCACAAGAAAAAAATTGTTTATTTGAGCCCACTTCGGGCTCTTGCATCTGAAAAGTATCAAGAATTACGACAACTTGAATCAATAGACTTTGGAAGAAAAATAAGAGTACGACTGTCAACTGGAGACTTTAATTCAGGAGAGAAAAATCTTGAAAAGGCTGACATTATTGTTCTCACAAATGAAAAAATGGATTCTCTTATTCGTCACTCAGTAGAATGGATCCAGAAAATAGGTCTTGTAATAGCAGACGAAATTCATCTCATCGGCGATGAAGATAGAGGTCCTACACTTGAAATAATTCTTACTAAATTAAAATATTTGATACAAGAACCTCAGCTACTAGCACTCAGTGCTACGATCACTAATGCAAATGATATAGCATCATGGCTTGATTGCAAACTAGTAAAAAACGATTGGAGACCAGTACCACTTTCTGAAGGAGTTTGTGATCATGGTGTAGTAAAGATGAAGGATGGAACAACTTTTGAAATAAAGTCTAGCATAAGAGGTCCGACTGTAGATCTAGGGGTAGAATCTGTTAGAGAAGGGGGACAATCGCTTCTGTTTGCTGAGACACGTGCTCGTTCTGCTTCAACTGCAGCAAAAGCTGCAGATATCATTAGCAAAATGATTCCACAGAACGAGAAAAAGGAACTAGATAAGATTTCTAAAAAAATCTTGGACAACAATGAACATACCGAGCTAGTAAAAACACTTGCAGCTCTTGTCAAACAGGGGGTTGCATTTCATCATGCAGGACTAACACACAGTTGTAGGGAAATAGTAGAATTTGGATTTAGAAGTAGAAAAATAAAATTATTAGCTTCTACACCTACACTTGCTGCGGGTGTAAACTTGCCTGCCAGACGTGTGATAATTTCTACTATTAATCGATACAATTCGAAACTAGGAACAAAAAAACCAATTAGTGTACTTGAATACAAACAGCTTTGTGGTCGTGCAGGCAGACCACAATATGATGAGTTTGGAGAGGCAATATTGATTGGAAGTTCGAATAGCAGTGAACTAATTGAATATTACGTTAATGGCATACCAGAACCAATTTTATCAAAATTATCAGATGATAAAGCACTAAGAATTCATGTTCTTAGCTTGATTGCAACAACTCCTAGTATTAAGAAAGAACAAGTTATTGATTTCTTTTTGA
The DNA here is from genome assembly GCA_016838825.1 of Nitrosopumilales archaeon. Classification (GTDB taxonomy): domain Archaea; phylum Thermoproteota; class Nitrososphaeria; order Nitrososphaerales; family Nitrosopumilaceae; genus JAEHKU01. The sequence goes on from JAEHKU010000032.1 coordinate 3,236, forward strand.
AAACTTTTGCAGGATTTCAGTCAAACAAGATGATAATAAAATTCAGAATTCAGATAGCATTAAGATTTCTAATTAATGAAGAGATGATTCTACATGAGGATCAAAGATACATTACAACAGAACTTGGGAAAAAAGTATCTTTATTGTATATTGACCCACTTACTGCTAGTTATTTCAGACAAGGATTGAAAATAGCATCAAAAGGAAGGAAACATACACTTGGTTTTTTACACCTTATAACTAACTGTGACGAGTTCTTACCAAAATTTTCACTTCGAAATAAAGATTATGAGACTATGAGTACCTTACTTGACAATCATTCATCTGAGTTAATTGAACCTACTTCAGAATATGATTGCTCACGCAGCCTTCTAGCAATGTATTCATGGATTAATGAGTCAAGTGAAAAATCACTTGCGGATAATTTGGGAGTAGAAGCTGGAGATACACATAGACTAGTAGAAACTGGAGACTGGCTTGCTTATTCTTTATATGAACTTGCCAAGAAAGTAGAAAGAGCTGATCTTCTAGAGGAAATTAGTCTTTTACGCTCTAGGATTTCATATGGAATAAAGGAAGAACTGACTGAATTAGTCAAGGTTCGGGGGATTGGAAGAGTACGAGCTAGAGAATTGTACAAATATGGAATCAAAAATCTAAATGACCTTTCCAAAATTCCAGTTAAAAAATTAGCTGAAATTGCTAAAATTGGTTTAACCCTTGCAGAAAACATAAAGGTACAGCTCAAAAAGATACGATAATTGCAAGATCACATTCTGATAGCTGCACTAGTCTCAGTTATCGCATTTTTTTCTGTTTACATAATTACGCCTTATTTGATACGATTTCTTGAAAAAAGAAATCTCACTGTCAAAGACTTTCACCGAAAAGGAGGTGCAACTGTACCTAGACTGGGCGGGGTATCCATCCTCATTGGAATTATTTCTTCAGAACTTGTTCTTTTTGTATTCTTTCCAATAACTGAAATAATTGTAATTCTAATCACTACATCCCTTGCGTTCCTTGTAGGTCTCGTAGATGAAGTTACAGGATTAAAGAAGTTTATTTGGTTTAAACCACTGGCGCTAGCCGGTGCTGCAATTCCAATTTTGTTACTAGGCACTTTCGATTCAAATCTAGTGTTTCCTCTTTTTGGTAGTATTAAGATTCCACTTCTTTACCTGGCTGTAGTTGTTTTTATTATTCCTATAACTGGAAATACAGTAAACTCTATCGATGTTTTAAATGGAGCAGCAAGTGGATTCATGACAATAGCAAGTTTTGCGCTTGCTACTTCACTTTTTATTTTAGGAAATTACGAGATTGCCATTGCATGTCTTCCTCTAGGCTTTGTTTCTTTAGCTTTTTACAAATACCATAAATTTCCTAGCAGAATTTTTCCAGGTAATTCAGGTGCACTCGCACTTGGTGGTATGTATGGAGTAATTGCTATTGTAGGTCAAGTGGAAATTATAGCAGCAATAGCGCTTTTTCCTGCAATCATAAATATTTTTTATCTTTTATCCAGAATGAAAAGAATAAAAGATCGGGAGAAAAAATCAAAACCCGTAACTATTACTGATGATTTCAAGCTTGCTGCTACTAATTACAAAGATGCTCCAATTACACTTGTTAGGTTAATTCTTGCTAGAGGACCATTGAGTGAAAAACAAGTTGTGAGCATCATATTCAAACTAGCTCTATTCGCTGCAGCACTTGCGATAATTACTACTTTTATGATGGGGGTAAGACTATGATTGGAGCGCATATCTTTTTCTTTATTTTCATAATGTGGATCCTGATTATAGCTGGTGGTGGAATTCTAGTACTTCTTGTTGCACCAATAACAATCAGTGGTTTTGGAGAACTGGATTCTTTCATTTCATCATCAATAAAAGCAATAATTGCGATAGCGTTGATAGTTGCTTGGATTATTATTTTGTCAAAAATAAAGAACCGAATGTTTTTGAAACGTATAACATCCTAACTGTTTTCCCAACTCTTTCTTTTTTTGTCATATTCTTCTCTGGAATACATCACTTTTGCTGGTATTCCCTTAACAACCACCTGGTCGGGAATATTCCTAGTTACAACAGAACCCATTGCAACAACACTACCTTTACCTATAGTAACTCCTCCTTTAATTACTGCCTTAGCACCAATCACCGCTTCATCTTTTATTGTAACACCAGCTAATTTTTTGCTTGGAGGATAGGGATCGTTCGTAAGTACAGCAGAAGGACCTATGAAAACATTTTTTCCAATTCTTGATAATGGAGGAATGTAAACCAGTCCCTCGATCTTTGTATTATCTCCTATTTTTACATCATAATCAACATGAGTTAATGAGCCAATTGTTACGTTATCACCAATTTCTACTCTGTCACCTATGTATGTGAAGTGCCAAATCTTTACATCATTTCCAATCTTTGCAGTTTTTGAAATAAAATTTGTAACCAAAGTTTATCACAAATGCCATGGAGAACCACGCTTTGATATTTTTTCGGGTAAGTTTGATTTATTTCTTCGCAAGAAATCTAGATCTTGATTTTTGTCTCTTAGCTCATCAGGCAACATAATTGGAATTTCATCAATTATTGGATAAAATCTAGAGCAATCAGTACAATATATGGCTCCTTCCAACACAATGTCATTTTTTGTTTTTGTCTCAAAGATCTCAAGAGGAAAATGCTTGTCAATAGGACATGCTAAGATATCCAACATTTTCTTATTCATTTTAAATCGAGATAAATTGGAGTGCCTTTTTGACTAGATAAAAGTGCTGCTTCAGCAATTTTAGTAACATTTACTGATTGTTCTGGCTTAACAACAAGCTCTTGTTTTTTTTCAGTGGAAGCAAGAAAGTTTTCTATTTCTAATTTTAGCGGCTCTATATTTTCTATTCTTGGAATTTCAGTCTCATTCTTTTTTTCAATTTTAATTTCTTGTGTGAGAAAATTACCTGATATTATACCGTCAGTAAAAACTGCATTAAAATTTCGTACCTTTGTTGGAGTAACCCAATTTGATGAAATGATTGCAACTTTTTCATTTTTAAAACCCAACATTATAGTAGCAAAATCTTCATGTTCATGATTAATTTTTCCAGCCCGTGCAAAAACAACATTAGGAGGACTATCAAACAACCACATAGCTGTATCAATATCATGAACAGATGTATCATGTATTACGCCAGCATCCTTTATGTGAAGCGGCATTCTATTTTCTCGATGAAATTCTAACATGATCAAGTCACCAAATTTTTTTGATGTTACACACTCTTTTACAAATTTTACAGCAGGATTAAACCTCTCTATATAACCACACGAAAGAACGACATTATTTTTACGAGAAAGCTCCAATAGTTTTTCTCCTTCATCAGTTCTATACGTCATCGGTTTTTCTATGAAGACATTTTTCTTGCTTAGTATTATCTTAGATGCGATTTCAAAATGAGTTAAAGTCGGAGTGCAAACAAAGGCACTATCAAATTCTTCAAGATTCAGTAATTTATCAACAGATTCATAATGATTTACAGAATATTTTTTTCCAAAATCTTTTGCTTTTTTACTATCTGTATCACATATTGCAGTTAATACTCCTAGCTTGGAGAGGATTCTTGCGTGGTTTTTACCCCAACCACCTATTCCTACAAGAACTGTCCTCAATCTAATACACTGATGTAATCCATCGTGAGTACTTTTTGTTCTTACCCATAACTATATCCGAATACATGAATTGGAGTTTTTTTGTGAGAGGTCCAATTTTTCCGTTCCCTACCTTTTTTTTGTCAACTGAAACTATTGGCGTAATTTCAGCTGCAGTACCAGTAAGAAAAATTTCATCTGCAAGGTAGAGCTCCCCCCTTGGAATTTCCCTTGTTCTCACTTCATATCCAATGTCCTGAGCTATTTTGGTGACCGATTCAAGTGTTATTCCTTCCAGAGCTGATGAGCTTATAGGTGGAGTGATAAGCATGTCATTTCTAACGATAACAATATTTTCGCCTGGAGCTTCACTGACATTTCCTAATTGATCTAGGATTATAGCTTCATCATATCCGTTATTTTTGCATTCTTGAGTAGCTAATATTGAATTTAGATAGTTTCCACCAGCTTTTGAGAGCGTTGGGGTTGATGTGTCATGGATTCTTCGCCATGATGATACTCCGGCGCTAATCCCATTTTTATTGAATAAATCTCCAAACGGGAACATGAATATTGCTGCATGAGTTGGTGCTTTCGCGGTAACATTCAAGTTTATGCCGTAATTTCCAATAAAATAAACAGCTCTAATGTAACATGATCTTTTCATTTTATTTTTCTTACATAGATTAATTATTGCACGTTCAATTTCCTTATTTGAAAATTTCAGAGAAATAGAATAAAACTTACCAGAGTTTCGAAATCTCTTGAGATGATCTTCTAGTCTGAATATGTTTAGATTTTTTGAATTCCAATAACCTCGTAGACCTTCAAAGATTGACGTACCATAATGAATTGCATGTGTTATTACAGGAACATTGGCCTGATTTAAAAGCACAAACTTTCCATCAAACCAAACGAATTTCGAGATAGATTCTTTCATAAAAAACTGCAAATTTATCTGTAATTTAATCTATTTCTGAAAACCATCATCAGGAAATTTCATTCCTGAAACTTTATGGATTTGGTCTTCAGCATCACAGTATTTTTTTATCACATCCCAATTCTTTTTAATGATTTTTGAAACCCCGCTAGGCACATACTTTTCCCAATCCGTATCACTGCCTCTAGCTGCTTCATACATCTTATTTCTTACAAATGAAGCAGAAATTTCTTTTCTTTTTCCTACTTTAGGGTGAAGTCCATACAATCTTAGGATTAATCCTTCTGATTTGCTGCCAGTGTAAGTGAAATAATCATCTGAAATTCCATCGAGTACCTGTTTCTTTAGCTTCCAAGAATACGAAGAAAAAAGTGGTGGTAAGTATTTTACAAAAGGAGCATAGAAGGTGTAGTTTGAAAGCACCATGATTGAATCGCCAAAAACAGATTGAATCATTTCTTTTCTTATCTCAAAATTAAAAGGAAAGCCTCTCGTATTGATCTCCTTTTCCTCCTTCATGAATATAACTGGCATAACCCTTATTTGATTTTCTTTTTTCAGTTCTTCAATAATCTCAACGTGTGATTTTGTTACAGGGTTTAGATGTGCAAGATAAATTGCTATTGTCAATTGTAGTGGTATTAGATTTGGTATATTTCAATTGTTAACCTGTTATCCACAAAATCTGGGGACGATGGGACTTGAACCCACGATATCCAGCGCCCGAGGCTGGCAGTCAACCATGCTAACCTACGTCCCCGCAGTTTCACCTTTGAGTATAACATATTATCTTTTCAAACAGATTTTTTTTTGGTTTATCCGTATGACTCGAACTTAAGATCAAAACCACCATCAGGTCTTTTATTCCTATCATCGACGAAACCTCTACTGCCGACAAAATCCATGCAACCGTCTATAGTTCCTTGCCAGCCACAAATGTAAAAGAAGGTATTTTCTGGCGTAACTTTTTCTCCTACTATTTTTTCTAATGGGGAGAGACCATCATCCTTCGGCCGCAAAAAGGATTCTACTCTTCCCATCTGCCCACTCCAGGATCTGTTAAACCATTCTTGTGGTCTGCTAATTGAGGCTCGATAGGTAAAATTCCACTTATCTTTTCCTCGATCAAGGCTTTCATTTTCTAAATCAGAAAGGAGTTCTTTGTAACCAAGCTCATCTACATAACTAGCCCCATGTAGAATTACTATCTCTCTCTTATCTCCAGTATCATGCAGTTGTTGCGCATAAGAAACCATGGGCGCAAGGCCAGTACCACCTCCTAAACATACTATTCTTCTTTCATCTTTGCCATTTGGAACCTTTTCGTTGATTGTTAAAGCACCTGATGGCTTAATCCAAGCTACTTCATCCCCCTCTTTTGCATTGAAAAGCTGTGTTGTAAGACGTCCAGGCAAAGGTTTGCGAACCCATCTAATGTACAACTCAAAATATTTTTTGTTTCCAGGATGCGAGGACATTGAATATGCTCTTCTAACTATTTTCTTTTCGCTTGGAACATCCATTCCTATTGTTAAGAATTGGCCAGCTTTGTATTCAGGTATCTTTCCGTCTTCTGGAACTAATCTAAAAATTGCAAGATCTTCTTTTAATAATGAAATAAACGAAAAAGTTGCTTTATTATCGACAACCACTTCAGTAATCCGTTAACTGATGGTTAAATATCTTCTGGAAATTAGTCTAACCAAATAATTTAGTGCAACATTACTAAACGTTAATAATCTATCTGAAAAACAATTGCTTCAGTAGAATCTAATGAAGAGGGCCGGTCGTCTAGCCTGGTTGGATACGCCCTTGGCATGGGTGAGATCGTGGGTTCAAATCCCGCCCGGTCCACTTTACGAGAATTTTGCTATAGCTTCTGATACCAGTTTTCTGATTTCAGAATCTTCATCGCTAGAAAAACTTTGAATACTTTGCAGAATGTTCTTGTCTCCAATATCAATTCCAGCCTTTATAGCACTTTTTTTTACTTCGATGTCAGGATCTTTGAGACCATTGTAGATGCTTTCTTTCGCATCATTAGCTTTCATGTGACCTAGAGCTCCTAGTGCACATGACCTTACCATTGCACTTGGGTCGTTAGTAAGTTTGATGATATCTTTTATTGAATCAAATTCTTTTCTGTTTGCAAGAATTAAAGCACAAAAACCACGAACATTTTCACTTTCATGCTTAAGGCACGTTTTCAAGAATTCAGCAATTTGGTTTTCATTTAAATTTAAAGAGCTAAATGACTCACCTCTAACAGTAATTTCTGGATCATCCAGTCTTTCAATAATTAAATTAATGACAAGAGGATCATTGGAATTCCATAATGATTCAATAACGCGAATTTTTTCTTCCTTTGAACTTTTTGTTAAGATTTGGCGTATTTCACTAGTGGAATATTTCATTTTCATTCATCTGTAGTATTTACGGGGTATTTTTAACTACGATCATACTCATAGAGCAGATCTTGTGATTTTAGATTTAAATTATACTGACTTTGTGTAGTCGATATGTCCGAACAAAAAACAGACACAAACAAAGTTGATGTGTCCGAACAAAAAACAGACACAAACAAAGTTGATGTGTCCGAACAAAAAACAGACACAAGCAGAGATACAAGCAGAGATACAAGCAGAGATACAAGCAGAGATACAAGCAGAGATGCAAACAGAGATGCAAACAGAGATACCATATTCATCGGTAAGAAACCACTGATGGCGTACGTTACATCTACGCTAATTCAGCTGGCAAATCTGTCCAAAGTAAGCATAAAGGCTAGAGGAATGAGTATTGGACGTGCAGTAGACGTTGCACAGATAATCGCACGAAAGACAGAGAATGCTGGGTATGCTATCGGCGAAATAAAGATTGGCTCTGAACAACTAGAATCAAGAGACGGAAGACAAAGAAACGTTTCCACGATAGATATCGAAGTAAAGAGAAATACAACGTAGACATACTTTGACTTGTCGGGCGTTTACTTCTTTTTTCTTTTTGTCACGTATCTTTTTTCCAAATTTTTGAATTTTTCTAGATTAACAATTTCATTAAATTGATCAAAAGTAACTACACTTTTTTTCATACTAGTTGTGGTTCCAGCTTTTTTTAACTCCCTGAGAATTTTCATTGAAGCAAATGCATTGGCAAATAGCATTGATAATGGATATAAAATAATTTTGAAGCCCATTTTATGAAGCTTAGATGATGAAACAATTGGGGTAGCACCGCCTTCTATCATGTTTGCAACCAGAGGAGCTTTGATAGCCTGCCCAATCTTTTTCATCTCCTT
>JAEHKU010000033.1 GCA_016838825.1 Nitrosopumilales archaeon
ATTATTGTCTGTCCACTCCTAAGCTTCCCTGTAACAATGGCGTCATGGATTATGTGGACCGCAGGCCTGACTTTAATCGAGCCTGTTAGCAAGTTAGAATCGAACTTGCCGAAAACTTTCAGATCTGCATCGGCAAGATTCAGGTTGTACACGTTTTTTGCACATTCTTTCAAATCTTCAGTAATATCAATCAGCGGTGTTGCGTTGACAACCTTTGCTTCGCCCTGTTTCTCTTCCAGATGAGGAACCTTACTCCATATCTCTTGTTGAAAGCGCTCAAGCAGAATGTTGTCAATGTTACTTCCTTTGGTTACTTCCGGCAATATTTTTCCTCTGCATTATCATTTGATATAAGCTCATATAAAATATCAGATAGGCTACATCGGGACGCTACATTTTCTAGTCAATTATTTTACGATTTGATACGATTTTTTTAGATTTATAATGAAATAAAAAAAATCATCATAATGCAACTTTTAGGAAGATTAGAAATCAAGTCAAAAGAAAAGATAATCGAGTTTCTAAACAAGGAACAAACGGGCAGGATCTGCAGTATAGACAAGGATGGTTTCCCACAAATCATCCCAATGAACTTTGTTTATGTCAATGACGCAATCTACATGCATTCCCATATCAAAGGAGAAAAATTAGAAAACATAAAACGAAACTCAAAGGTTGGCTTTGAAGTTGATAAAAGTTTAGAGTTTTTGCCATCATATTTTACAGATCCAAAAGATGCCTCACAAGCTGATACATTATACATTAGTGTTGTAATCAAAGGTAAGGGAATCATATTAGAGGATAGAAAAGAAAAGACACTAGCACTTAACGCTTTGATGAAAAAATATCAGCCAGAAGGCAAGTACGAATCCATCACACCTGAGATGGAAGTATTAGACGAAGTTGCAGTAATCAAGGTGTCGCCAGATTCGCTGAAGGGAAAATACAAGATAGGGCAGCATCTGCGCAAAGACGAAAGGGAAGAGCTTGCACAGCAAATTTTTGAGCGAAACTCAAGTACTGCAAAAGAGACTCTTAGAATTATGGGATTTGAAATAACAGACAAGGGCCCAAAGATGGTAGACGAGCCAGTCTGGTAAGAATGAATATTTAGATTATAAGCAAACCAACATAATTTCTACTGAATCAACCTTTCAAACAATGGATGTGTTCTTTACCAGAAAGACCCAACTCTTGCATAATTCGAATAAGGCTTGATATGCACTTCTCTGGCGTTATAACATACAATGGTACTGGCTTACCTTTTGATAATCCACTAGTCATCAAGAGTTCAGAAAAATTCTGATACCGTGCTCTTGATTCTTGGCTGTCAACATCATCACATGTCTTTGCCTCACCAATGTAGCTAATCTCAGTTTCAGTATCACGTGCAATGACATCTGGCACAAATTCTTTAATCCTCTTGCATTCGTTATACCCTTCATAATCAGCACATTTTATTCTCAATCCTTTTGACTGAAAAAAATCAATTAGTTCCTTGATTAGCGTTTTACTTTCAGTGTAAGCCATTGTTATCTAATACAATATGTTAGTCTAGTTTCTAGTTTGCTTTTTTGATAATCGACGAGTTTACAAAAATACTTTAGAATTATGTATCAGAATCATCCTTAGAGTCTTTAGTGGGCGGTTCTTTTGGTTCCAATGCCCCATTCATTAATCCTCTGTAATCAATTGGTTCTTTTTCTGTTTTTACGTTCCCTTCATAATCATAGAATATCATTTCATTTTTTTCTTCTTCAGATGTAGATTTTTCTTTTTTACCTTTTCTTGACTTTCTAAATGATTTAGCCAATTTGGATATTTTTCTAGCGACAGTCATTCTGATGTTACATATTTCCTGACTTGATGTCATTTAGGCATTGAATCACATTCTCTTTGGTGACTGGAATTGGATTTGGATCTAAATGGCCCTTGTCAACCATAACAATATCTGCTGCTTCTTCTACCGGAGCTTTCAAGTCTAGTTTATCAAATCCTAATTTTTCTATAACTTGTTTGAATTTTTCATAGAATATGGATTTGTTGAATTTGTGTGCTACAGTAGTACATGACGACAATGAAAATCCATGTGGTACACCCTCATTTGAGAAAACGTATGACAATGCATGCCCTAATGTTGTAGAACAGTTTCCAAATCCTATGCCAGATAACATTGAACCATAAGGATAGTTTTCTGGTTTGTTGTTCATTATTGCATCGTAGAGTACTTCGAAGGCTTGTTTGCACATTGTTCTAGTAAAGTTGTTCCCTAGCTTGGAATCAAAGCCTTCTGTAGCTTGAGCACACGCATCGCATACTGAATTCTTTAAAACAGCTTCAGGTGTGCCATCCATGAAATACGAATCCACAACTGCCATGTCTGCCAAGAACCTATCTTCACGTAATAGTTTCTTTTTGCCTTCGAATTTTAATACACAGTAGGTAGTCATTTCAGCACCAGTTCCAAAAGTAGTTGGAATCAAAATCTTTGGTATTCCCATCTCTGCTGAAGAGTACTTGGCAACATCAAGTGAACTGCCTCCACCAAGACCTATTACTGCTGATAGATTTTTTGACTTGAATTCCTCGATAACTTTGTGTACAGTCTCAATGTGAGGTTCTGGCTCTACTTTATCATACAGCATGTAGTCTTGAATTCCCATTTTGTCAAGCCACTTTGAATTTAGAGGTGGTGGTGCTGTTGTTACAACTAATGCATTTTTTGGATATTCTGTTTCAGATAATGCATTTTCTCCAAATTTTATGATCTTTGGAATTTTTACTGTATGCATGAAATATTCAAATCTCTAATTACTATTATATTCTTAATGTTCCATTTGTTCAAAGCCAATAATGACAATGAGCCTAAGTCAAAAATTTCCACAATTTGAATCGTTCATGGTAATTATTTCCTTTAAGGATATCCGTAAATATGAACAATCAGTTACAGAGTGGGAAGCTAGCACACTATCAGCGAATGCTCCCGATTTTACTGATGGTGAGGCTCTACTCAATAATCTACACTTCCTGACACTTCGTCCTGGTTAGCTTCCCTAAATGATTCAATCAAATCTACATTATTACAATCTAATTGGGTTCTAAAAAAATAACAATCGATTAACTCCATACCAAATTGAAATACTATGTTTTAGTAATTACAATGTGGTTACTGCATATGTTTTGATAAACTGCAAGATTGGTTTTGAAGATTCTATCATAAAGGAACTGAAGTCAATGTCACACGTAAAGGACGTGCATGCTACCTATGGCGCATATGACATGCTAGCAAAGATAGAATCTTGGTCAGTACATGATTTGACAGAGACAATTACCTTACAAATTCGGAAAATGGATGGCGTCAATTCTACTTTAACATTAATGGGTATAGAGGAACTAAAATAATCCTAGACTTTTTCTAATTCTGCAATGTCAAAAACGATTATCCGAAATGCAAAGGCCCTAGCAACTAATAGAAGAAAGAGTAGCGTATTGAGAATCCTAGACGCGGCAATGACTGCTGCCATGCCTACTAATTCTCTTAAAAATTTAGTTAAAACAAATAGGATCATAATAAATGGAAAATCTATCAAGTTATCAAAATACGACAATGTCTATTTGGTTGCGTATGGAAAAGCCGCAGATTCTATGGCAAAAGTTGTTAATTCTACGATTGATATTAAGAGTGGAATCATAGTTATCTCAAAAGGTACTACACCAATAATCAAAAATAAAAAATTCAAAATTTTCAAGTGCGGTCATCCCTTACCAAACAAACAAAGCGTCAGTGCAGCAAAAACCATATTAAAATTTCTTCAAGGAACAAAGGAAAATGATTTTGTGATTTTTCTCGTATCAGGTGGAGGTTCCTCGCTTCTATCTTTACCTGAAGGTGTTACATTGCAAGAAAAGAAGCATCTCACTGATCTTTTACTAAGATCAAGTGCAACTATTCATGAAATTAATTGTGTTAGAAAACATCTTTCAGGTATTAAAGGAGGAAAATTAGCGAGCTATGTAAAAAATGATGCAATCTCACTTGTAATGTCTGATGTGGTAGGAGACGATTTGTCATCAATATCTTCTGGATGCACATATTATGATACCACAACATTTCAACGTGCGCTGAAAATCATTAAAAGATATAATTTAGAAAATTCAACACCAAAAAAAGCCCTTGTGAGATTTCGTGATGGCATTGCAGAAAAATTACCAGAAACTCCAAAAAAGATCAAGATAAAAAATGTCATAGTAGCAACAAACCAAGACTGCCTTAAGGCAATGATTAAAAAAGCTAGGGAAATTGGCTTTGAGGGAAAAGTTGTTTATCCAGTGTCAGGTGACGTGAAAAGGGAAGCACAAAAGCTTGCTAAATGTGTCCCTAGAAAACCAAAGTCATGTATTATTTTCGGGGGCGAACCAACCGTTTGCGTTAAGGGTCGCGGAAAAGGGGGAAGAAATCAAGAACTCGTATTACGTATCTTAAAGCACCTTAAAAAAACTAAAAACATTACCATTGCATCCATGGGAACTGATGGAGTTGATGGAAATACAAAGTATGCAGGAGCAATTACAGACGTCACACTCAATTCGGATTCCATGATTGATAGTTTTCTTCAAAATAATGATTCGAGTACTTTTTTCAAAAAACATGGCGGGTTGATTTTTACCGGTCCCACTCACACAAATCTGATGGATGTTGGTGTTATTCTTAAGCTATGAAAGCTTTGCAGCATTTTCCTGTGACGAGATCAGCTCATATTTTACCTCAAGCTTTCTCTGTTCAATTAATTTATTCAAGAAATTTATTTTAGTGTTGCAGAACGAATCCAAGGTTTCCTTATTTTCTCTTAGCGTATCGTACATCGATTTTGAATCAAGCTTAACTTTTATGGCATCCCCATTTTTTATAATAAATCTCCCTATGCACCAAAAAATTCCAGCATGCAGCGCGATGTACTTTGCCTGTTCTACCGTAACTTTATCGAAATAATTTTCTGGGTGATCTCGCATTTGTTTTTCGATATCATTGCCAGTCAGTATTGCCCATGAAATTTGTTTTTGATTTCCATCAGAAAAAAAGACATGCTCCATCTGTCAACCAAAAAGGTGTCAATTGTCTATATATTTTGAATTCACGTCTGAATAACTGACATAGGAATCTTCCTTAGATGCAAGATTCGCACTCATTCTTCACACGAATGGTTGATGAGTTGGTTATGTTTTCAGAACATGATCCTGAGCTAGCAGACGGACTGAAATGGATTGATAGTCAAGCACAAAAAAATGGAATCAGTTTTTATGACATGGTTTTTCGTGTTCTCTACAGATATGATGTAGACAACAAGGCCAAAAATTGGCTTGAAACTAAAACTAGTTTTTCCTAGTCTCAAGTGGCTTGTATTCACAGCCTTGAGGGCCACAGTATTTACCGACATAAACTGCCTTTGGTCTGTATAATGCTGGCTTTGGAGCAGCCTCGGCAAATTTTTCTTCTATTACATGTGAAGTCCATCCGGCAACTCTTGATATTCCAAAAATTGGAGTGTTCAAATCCATTGGGATCTTTAGCATGTAATACACAGAAGCACTGTACAGGTCAACATTAGGATAGATATCAATTCCTTTTTGTTTTTTCATTTGCTCAATTGTCACTTCTTCAACTTTCTTGGTGATATCATACCACGGCTCACCAGTCTTTTCTGCAAGTTTTTTTGATAGTTCCTTTAAGATTTGTGCTCGTGGATCATATGTCTTGTAAACTGCATGACCCATACCCATGATTCTTTCTCCTTTTGACATTTTGTCTTTGATCAATGATTCTACATTTTCTTCTGTTTTGATATCCAATAGCATTCTCATAACTTCGTAATTGGCACCACCATGTAGCTCACCACTTAATGCGCCAATTGCTGCACTGATCGCTGAATACATGTGAGCTCGCGTAGACGCTACCTGTCTTGCAGCAAAAGTTGAGGCATTGAAGGTATGATCCGCATGTAAAATCAAACAAATATCAAAGATTCTTTCCAATTCAGGGTCGGGTTTTTCTCCTGACAGCATATTAAGAAAGTTAGCTGCATGGCTCAAAGATGGGTCTATATCTACGACATCTTTACCGTTTCGAATTCTGTCCCAACTTGCAACAATTGTGGGCATTTTTGCGATCGCGTTTATAGCTCTCTCGTAACTGGCTTCTTTTGTTGAAAACTCTTCATCATAATAACCAGCTAATGCTGCAACAAACGCTTGTAAGACATCCATCGGATCAGCATCTTTGCGCCAATTGCTCATGTTGAGTTGCATTTGTTTTGGAATAGTTCTCGCCTCAACTAGTAGGTCTTTGAAATCTTCAAACTCACCCTTTGACGGAAGCTTATCGTGAATGAGAAGGTAACAAGTTTCTTCATAGTTAGAATTTTTAGTCAAATCCAAGATATCGTAGCCACGATAAATCAGCTTACCTTTTTGTCCATCTATGTTAGAAATTCTAGTATCAGCAACTTCGATATTCCTGAGCCCAATATTTTTTGTATCCATAATTTAACGTCACATATTCACTATTAAAAATCTAGATCTTGAATAAGTTGGAAAAAAGAAAATGTTAGATATTTTTAGTTTAAATGAGGGCTGTAAAAATCACAAGGTCATGACTATTTCTGCAAAACGTTCCAAAGTAATCTGTGTTTCTCACATGGAAGACGCTGACGGTATAAGTTCAGCGGCTCTCATTAAGCAAGCTTTTGGCGGTGACACAGTATTAGCAGATTATCCTAGTTTGATGTCAGATCTTGATAAATTGACTCGTGATGAAAAATTAAAGACACTTTACATCTGCGATTTGGGACTGAGCAAAAAGAATCAGGATGAATTTGTTGATATTCTAAACACATTAAGAAAAAATCATGTTTCTATAACCTACGTAGACCACCATGATATTGACAAAAGAATACTAACAAAATTGCAAAAGATCAAAGTTAAACTAATTCACGATGTAAAAGAGTGTACTACCGTCCAAGTTTATGATGCATTCAAATCAAAGCTATCAGATCATGCTGCATTTACTGCTGCATGTGCTGCAATAACTGATTATATGGAAGATAGACCAAAAGGTTCCAAGCTTCTTCAAATATATGATAGACAGCTTGCGTTACTTGAAGCAACCGTGCTTACGTACACTATTGTAGGTCACCAAAAAGACACGGATTATCTCATTTATCTCGTTGATGTGCTGAGCGAATCTAAATATCCACACGAAATACCAAACTCCTTTGAATTTGCTAGGATTCAAGCTGAAAAACTATCAGCGTGGATCAAAATAGTAAAAGAGGATATGAAAATTATGAAGAATTTAGGGCATATGGAAGTGTTAAATTCTGGAGCAAGTGGTGTGGCTAACTTTGTTTTAGGAATGTCAGGCAAAGATGTTGGTGTTGCGTACAAGCTACGAAAAGAACATGGAATTTATGCGGTTTCTGTCCGAGGTTCTAAGAGTTGCAAATTACATCTTGGTAAAATAGTGAATAACCTTTCAACAGAACTTGGAGGCTCTGGTGGTGGTCATGACAAAGCTTGTGGTGCTATAATTCCTAAAGCTAAGATGAAAAAATTTCTAACACAATTTAATGCAAAGCTTAAATGATTTCTACTATCATATCTAGTTCTACAGTTGAATCAAGTGGAAGACTTGATACACCAATTGCAATTCTTGTATGTTGTCCTTTTTCCTCAAATAACTGAAAAAGCAAATTAGATGCAGCATTGATTACCTTATGCTGTTCTGTAAATTCTGGATCAGAGTTAACATAACCTGATACTCTTACTATTTTTGCGATTCGTTCCAAGTCACCAAGAGATTCCTTTAGTTGTACTAATGCATTAATTACACATAATCTTGCAGCTTTTTGTGCGTCTTCTAGTGTGACATTTTTCATTACTTTGCCTTTGTAAATGACTTTGCCATCCTCTATTGGAATTTGACCTGACACATAGACTAGCTTTTGGGATATCACAGTTGGAACATAAGATCCAGCAGGTTTTGGGGGAACGGGTAATGTAATCCCTAAAGACCGAAGTTTTTCTTCAATCATAAAAATTTGATTTTTGCTACTTGTTTTATCTGTACCTTAGTGACTTGAAAACCAATTATCGAGTTTTTGAGGTTATTTTGATATGTACTTTTTCTCCATTTCGTGAATGGTTTTGGTACATTAACCTAGTCTTATGGCCTTTCAAATTGAGGTATCTATCTAGAATCATGGCCCAAGGAAGCGACTTGCCACTATTCATCTTGGATTCGATTACTATATGATTATCATCTTCTATTTGCTGTATCTGGCCGGCACATGTGATCTGAAGGCCACCATCAATTATCTTAACCAACTCTTCAAAATCTAATCTTTTTAAATTGATGCCATTTTTTTCTAATAATTTAATCCAATCAATTTCTTTGCCTTCTGAACACAGTGTAGAATTTAGCGCAAAACCAAGACCGTTTTCTCGCAACACGTCGATTATTTTAAAAATCTCTTGAACATGGTTTTTTCCCATCTCCTTAACACTACCAATCTTCTCTGCCTCTTTCCAAATACATGAAAATATTTTTGCGTAGTTATTCTCCAAGACTTGAGTTGAAGTAAATATAACACCCTTGCCATTATTGCTATCAATCAAGAGAATTTCTGAATGATCACAAAGGATACAATTTTGTGTTATTTCTGATATTCTTATCTTAACATCATTTGGAATAGCACGGAACGATTCAGAACCAACTAATGACAAAGGAAGAATTAATTTTATATCAACATTTTTTCTTAGTGCGTGAAGAATCTCTTCCTTACACTGAGCAAAAAGATTCAAACCCCACGTATCCACCATAACAAGTATTGATGATTTTGATTTTTCAATCATGGTTTTTAGCTGACTTGACACGTGGTTTGGACTAAGGTTAAAGTATCTTTTCTCTTCAGTACCACGAGCTTTTTTACTATTTTCATACGTGCACTTTAGTTTTGTAACAACACTATTCATCCCGTTGACTCTGTTTATTTGATCATGAATGAGTTCATCAAATGCATCTTCGGGTGCAATTGCATTACATATAATGGGTTTTCTTTTTGAAATTATTGCAAGCCTTTTCTTTTCAAGTTTAAGTAATGTAGGATATACTTTTGTTCTTGGAATCTTTGCATAATACGCAAGTTC
This sequence comes from Nitrosopumilales archaeon, assembly GCA_016838825.1. Lineage (GTDB taxonomy): Archaea > Thermoproteota > Nitrososphaeria > Nitrososphaerales > Nitrosopumilaceae > JAEHKU01. The sequence goes on from JAEHKU010000033.1 coordinate 9,202, forward strand.
ACTAGCTGAGATGGTACCTTTAGTGATCAATGTAACATACGCTTGTGCTTCATACTTACTCAATCCAAATGTCTCAAGACTAATGGTTAGATCCTGCTCTTTTCTCAACATCAGTCATCATAGATCATTAAGGTAAGATCGGAAGCCAAATTCATTGAACAAAGACTCGAAAAAATGTAGAGCTGAAGCAGAAAAATTACTACTGAACCAAAGTTGATAGTAGGCTCAAAATTAGCAAGCAGTGTTCTAATCTAGGTATAACGAAAGATGATCGAAGATGCACAGGATTCTAAAAGCAAGATTATCTAGAGATATCAAACGTGATCTAAAACGAATCAGAACGTTTTCTTCAAGAATCGAGAAAAAATTAAACGAGTCTTCAGATACTGATGAGAAGATAATCGATAATCTTTCATTTAAAGAATTAAAGGATTTGAACAGCGTTCTATTAGCAGCAGACTATTTTCTTTCCAAATACGAGGATAAAAAAGAACTAAAATCATTCCTGAAAGAATTTGTTGACATCCTTACCAACTCTGCAAATTCACTAAACGCTGTAGATGACGAGATTAGTGATTTGGTCATTTCTGCTCAAGTGACATTAAACCAAATCAAAGGGATTCATAGTGACGTAATTGAGAACTATGCTCTAAACGAGTCCACAAAAGCAAATTCTTTAGCACCTAGGCAGGAAAGTTCAATTAATTTAACCAATACTCGGACTGACCTTAACACTGAAGCATACCTAAGCAAAACTCCAGTGGAAACTTGGGTATAATTATGAGCGTTGCGCCACAAGAGCTAGAAAATAATGCAAGTAAATTCGCTTCCGAAGCTATAAAGTTAGATTCTCAAGGCGCCCGTGGTATGGCAATAACTCATTATCAGAAGGCAATCGAATCACTCTCAAAGTTACTTCAACTTTATCCTCAAAGCAAACTGAACAAAGTCTACACAGACAAAGCCATGGCATATCAAAAACGAATCAAAGCATTACAGGGAACACGTAGTGGTATAGAACCCGTGGTTGATCCAAAGGCATCGCCTGCAGAACAAAAAGCATCTCTTGACAAACACGGATTTGAAGAACTTATAATGAAAGAAAAACCGAATGTAAGTTGGGCCGAAGTAATTGGTCTTGAGGATGCAAAAACTGCTTTGCGCGAATCTATAGTTTATCCATCTAAAAGACCTGATCTTTTTCCTTTAGGTTGGCCAAGAGGAATTCTACTTTATGGTCCACCTGGATGTGGCAAAACTATTCTTGCGGCAGCGACTGCAAGTGAACTTGAAGGTTATTTTATCAACGTAGATGCGGCGTCCATGATGAGTAAATGGTTAGGTGAAGCAGAAAAAAATGTTGCAAAGCTTTTTCAAATGGCTCGTGAATATGCTGAAAGGGAAGGAAAACCTGTCATACTATTCATTGATGAAGTAGATTCCCTTTTGGGCGCTAGAACTAATGAGATTGGTGGAGAAGTAAGAACTAGAAATCAATTTTTAACTGAAATGGATGGAGTAAATGGAAAAGGCAAGGATTTGCTACTTTATGTAATAGGTGCAACAAACAAACCATGGAGTTTAGACTGGCCATTTTTGCGTAGATTCACTAAGAGAATTTACGTACAGCTGCCAAATCTTGCAGCAAGGATAAGACTGTATGAGTTA
>JAEHKU010000034.1 GCA_016838825.1 Nitrosopumilales archaeon
ATCACTTCTTCTTCCATTGCTTCTTCCATCACTTCTTCTTCCATTGCTTCTTCCATCACTTCTTCTTCCATTGCTTCCTCTTCTACTGGTTTTACTGGTTCAGGTGCTACAGGCTCTGAGCATAGTCTATCACCACATACTAGGGACGAACGAATTACAGCTGCGGGTTTTCCTTTTGCTTTTGTTGCATCAACAAAATCAACAGAAGTTACAGTAAGCGAAGTCAATAGAATTATTGTTACGAACAAGACAGTTAGTATTGTTTTCGTCATGATCGAGTCGATCATAACATGGGTATAAAAAAATATCTATAGTTAGAATCGTGTAATAATAAAAAATATGGCAAACCCAATTAGAAATAGTATCCCTAAATAGCTCAATATTTTAAGCCACGCAGGAGGTTGCACTTCTTTAGCTAAATATTTTCCTGTAACCAATCTGAAATTAAAAATAGCTATAATGGGTGCGATAAGAAACGAAACTATAGTAGCAAAATCAACCAATTCTTTTAATTTATCACCAAATTGAAAAACTACTACAAGTGAACCAATTGCAAGTATGAATATAAATAAAATATACGTTGTTTGAAATTTTGGTTTTGGTTTTGAAATATCTTTACTAAATAATAGTTGAATTGTTCTTACTAAAGATCTAGAATATCCATCAAACACGGCAATAATAGTGCCAAACATAACACTAAATGCGGATGCAGCAATAATGATGTAAGTCCAGTCTCCTATTGTTTCTGTAAAAAGTGTTACAACTTTATGTGCAAATAATGCGTTATTATTTGGTAATTCTTCGCCCGCACCAAAGAATATGTAAGCTCCTAAAGTGACAAAGATCAGAGCTAAAACAGCAGTAACGACATAACCAAAATTAAAATCTAGTAAGGTTTCTTTCAACCTTGGTTTAAAATTTGTCTGCTTGATACGTTCCAGTGTCCATAAACTATGCCAACTTGAAATATCAACTGGCATTGGCATCCAACCCATAAGTGCAATTAGAAAAAATATCCCAGCTTGATCCCAGATTTCCGGAAGTTGAAATCCTTCTACTCGTTCAACTGGTCCATTTATCAAAGCAAGTAAAAAGGCCATAATAGTTGAAACCAGCAGAACGCTGCCAATGATTTTAACTAATCCATCCAAGACACTATACTTTCCAACAATTAAGATACCTGCGCATATTGCAAACAAGATAATGATTGTCCAAAAATCAAGAAATTCTATATGAAACAGGTTTTCAAGGAATCCAGCAGTAACAAAACCTACAGCAGCGGTAACAAAAAACATGGAAGCAATTGTGATCAAAAAATACAGAATTAGTGAGTGCTTTCCTAGCCTTTTGTAACCATCAATGATACTTGTCCCGGTAACATTCGCATAACGAGAACTATACTCGAAAAAAGGGTATTTGAATAAATTAGCTAATACGACAAAGCCAATGAGTAGAAAACCAAATTCTGCGCCCGCTCTCGTTGATTGAACCAAATGAGAAACTCCAATGGCTGTACAAGCAAATAATATGCCTGGACCAATAGTTTTTGAAAGCCGGTGGAGACGTTCATTCAATTTTTTTCAATACTTTTATGTGCTTGTAAATATTTGGATCTCGCTAACAGTTCTTACACAAATAGAAACATTAGTGAAATAAAATTTGGTTACTTTTACGATTTTTTCGCTATCTTCATGTAAAGATCTACTGTACCACTACCAACAGGAATATTAGCACCTACAATTACATTTTCTGTTACACCTTTCAATCTTTCCACATCACCAGTTAATGCTGCATTTGCAATAGTTGGCACTGTAATCTCAAATGCAGCTCGTGCTAGAACACTATCCTTAGTTCCCGCAATTCCATGTCTTCCAATTTGTTGCATGTATCCTTTAGAACACATAAGATCCGACACAAGCATAATCGAACGGACATCTACCTCAAGTCCCTGATCTTCAAGCGTTGACTGTAGTTCATTTATCAAAGCATTTCGTGCAGCTTCTATTCCAAATGTTTGTGCAATCTCAAATACATGATTAGTACGAACATTCTTTTTGTCAATGCCTTCAATTTCCAATACCTGTGAAAGATTTGAACCGGTTGTTTGAATAACCCATTCATCATCTTGTTGTACGACCGTAACTCTCTCGACATCAGGAACTCCTTTCACTGTCATGCCAAGTACCTTATTCCGAATACCTATCACAGTTTGTGCATCTGGTTCTTCTAATAAATTAAGAATAATTGAATTTCCTTCAACTTCAACACCAAACTTCTTTTTAGATGGTTCTAGGGTGGTTTCTATATCAGAAATCTTGCATCCTCTTTCTTTTAGCTTACCTGGATTCAGATTTAGTTTGATTTTTGTTGAGTAATCTGTCTCGGTACTTAAAATAAGTGAACTGATTTTTGTATGTAAAATTTCACGTGCAATTTTAATTGCATCTTCTTTTGATCGTTTATGTTTCTCATCAAGATAGATATCCATTGTTGGAGTAACAGGTTTTTTACGAGCATCTACTAATTCAATTAATCTTGGAAGACCTAATGTAACATTTCTTTCCCTAATACCTGCAAAGTGGAAAGTTCGAAGAGTCATCTGAGTTCCTGGTTCACCAATTGATTGAGCAGTTACTATTCCAACGGCTTCACCTGGTTCTACTTTGGCTTTATTATACAGATCTACTCCTTTTTTACAAACTTTCTCCATTCCTTCCTTAGTTAGCTTAGAAGCAAGTAAGGCATCTTGAACCATCTTAGCAAGTCTAGGGTTGAATGTCTTGGTATACCTCTTAGAAATCTCTGAGATTTCGTCTTTTGTTGCTTTTTTACCGGAATCAACAATAGATTCGGACTCCACTAGTCGTTCAATATTAAATGCTTCTCCATGATCACTTTTTTGAACGTCAATTCCATCCTCACCATATAGAAACTGGATGATATGACCGTGTGGGTCCCTTACTGTTCCATCATATTCCAGCTTAAGATGCTCAAGAGCGTTTATCAGCCTTCGTTGCATGTATCCACTTTGTTGTGTTCTTACTGCAGTATCAACCAGTCCTTCTCTACCACCCATAGCGTGAAAGAAGAACTCTAAAGACGATAGACCATCACGATAATTTGATTTGACAAATCCCATCGAATCTGGGTTTGTGTCATTTTGCAAAAAGTGAGCGAGTGCTCTGCTGTTGTATCCCTTGTGAATTCGTTTTCCTCTAATAGATTGCTGTCCTAGAGCACCTGCCATCTGACCCAAGTTTAAAGACGAGCCTCTTGCACCTGTAGTAGCCATGATTCTTCCCGAGTTTGTTTGATCAAAAGATTTGTCAGCAGTACTTCCTGCTACATCTCTTGCCTTTGCTAATTCATTTACAATGTAAACTTCGAGTGCTTCTTCTGTAGAAAGTCCTCTAGTTAAATGGAGCACACCTTTTTTTGCCTGAGAAATAAAATCATAAACCCTATCGTAGCTCTCCTGAATTCCCTTGCTAATACTGTCCTTGATCTTTTCTGGTAATTCAAGGTCAGAATAACCATAACTAAACCCATAATTTGTGATAAATTGCTTTGTAATGATCATTATTGAATTTAAGAAATTCTTTGCTTGTTCGTTCCCATAGTCTTTTGCTATTCGATGTAAAACACTCTCTGGTTCTTCTGCACCTATTGATGACTTGTCTATTATTCCTTTAATTAGTTCACCATTTTTTATTACAACATCTTTAACGGGACCTTTAGTACCTTTTGACCACTTTGATGTGATTACATAGTTGAAATCTTTAGGTAAGAAAAGTGAGAAGACTTGTTTTCCTGTATAGAAGTTTTTCTTATTCTCTTTAATGGCAGGTGATGGTAAAGTTCCTTTGTATCCTCCTAGCATTGCAAGGTTAGCAAATTCATCAGCCGTGAGTCTTGTTTCATCTTTGGTTAGAAGATATGCACCAGTAATAAAATCACGTAGTCCACCAATTATCGGGCCTCCATATCTTGGGGAGATTAACTGTTCCTGTACTCGCATTAGAAGAGTTGCTTCGGCCCTTGCTTCTTCACTTTGTGGAACATGTAGATTCATTTCATCACCATCAAAATCGGCATTGTATGGTGGACAGACAGATGGGTGAAGTCTGAAAGTTTTTCCAGGTAACACCCTGACATAATGAGCCATAATTGACATTTTATGCAAGGATGGTTGTCTGTTAAACATGACAATGTCACCATTGTAAAGATGCCTTTCAACCAAATAACCAACTTCGATATTATCTGCAATTGTTTTTTTATCTTCTACAAAATCCAGTCGAATTTTTATACCATCGGGTCTTACAATGTAATTTACGCCAGGAAACTTGTCAGGTCCATTTATCACAAGTTCTTTTAAGCGTTTGATATTCCATTCGGTTACAATTTCTGGAATTGTCAATCTCTTTGCTATCGATTCGGGAACACCTACCTCTGAAAGGTCAAGGTTGGGATCAGGTGAAATAACAGTTCTGCTGGAAAAATCTACTCTTTTTCCCGAAAGAGAGCCTCTAAATCTACCTTCTTTTCCTTTAAGTCGCTGTGTCAAAGTCTTAAGTGGTCTTCCAGATCGGTGATGAGCTTGTGGTATGCCAGAAACTTCATTATCAAAATATGTAGTAGTATGATATTGTAACAAATCAACGAGATCCTGTACGATTAGTGGTGGCGTTCCAGCCTCCTTGCTTTCTTTCAATCTTTGATTCACTCTAATAATATCAACCATTTTATGGGTAAGGTCATCTTCTGATCTAATTCCTGTTTCTAAAATAATAGATGGTCTTACGGTTACAGGTGGAACAGGTAAAGCTTGCAGTATAAACCACTCTGGTCTTGCAGTTACAGGATCATAACCCAAAAGTCGCATGTCATCATCTGTTATTTGTGAGAATCTTTCTCTGATGGTAATGGGAAGTAATCTATTTTCTCCAACTTCAGTTTTTTCTATGAATATTGTTGGCTTGGTAAATATCAACTCATATTGGGTTTTACCACAATGAGGACATTTTGTAATTCTTTTTGCTTTTTCTATAATTTTCTCAGGAATATGTTTTACAGATACTACTGTATATGCAGCTTCCTTCTCCATAATTTTTTTGAATTCGTTAAGTTCTTCCTGTGTAAGCTTCAGTCTACCACATGACCGACATGTTGTGAGAAGAAGTTTGTAAATATTATCTATAAAAGCTATATGTAAAACTGGTTCAGCAAGTTCAATATGACCAAAATGTCCTGGACACCTAGCAGCAGTATTTCCACACGTTAAGCATTTCTGTCCAGGTTCAAGTGTACCCAATCTTCCATCCATTAGTCCTCCTTGAACTGACATGCCATCTTCATCATATGTTTCAGGAGCAGTAATTTCGGCAACTGAATATTTTCTGATTTCTGTAGGAGACCATACTGAGAATCGTATCCCATCAATCATTCTCATTGTTTGAACTGACATTACACTCGCTCCTTAATCAAAAGTCGTGGAGCGATATTAAGGCTCATCATTTCTTGTAACAGTAGCTTAAATGCATATGCAATAGAAATGGATGAAACTCGTGCTTTATCACCACAAACTCTACATACGAACTTTCTTTGTTTCATATCGTGATAAGCTACAAGTCCACATCTTTCACAAACATAAATTTCTGTCTTATCAGATTCTTCTAGTAACCTATCTTTCAAAATCATAGAGGCGCCATATGCAATCAAACAATCTCTTTCCATTTCTCCAAATCTTAATCCTCCACCACGCGCTCTGCCTTCAGTTGGTTGTTTTGTTAACATTTGAACCTGTCCTCTAGCTCTGGCATGAATCTTATCTGCTACCATATGGTGAAGTTTTTGATAGTATACTAGACCAACAAAGACTTCTGCTGGAAATGTTCTTCCAGTTCGTCCATCATACATAATTTCCTTTCCAGAATACTTGAAACCCGCAGAACCTAACACTTCTTTCACAGCATCGATTTTTTCTCCTACAAATGCAGAACCGTCAAATTGAGTTCCTCGCATAGCTGCCGCTTTACCAGTTATTGACTCCATGAACATTCCTACTGTCATTCTAGATGGAAATGCGTGTGGATTGATGAGTACATCTGGTACAATTCCTTCTGAAGTATAGGGAAGATCTTCATTGTTTGCTAATAATCCAAGAACCCCTTTTTGGCCATGTCGTGATGCAAATTTATCGCCAATTTCGGGTAGTCTCATATCACGAACTCTAACTTTGTACATCCTACCGCCTTCATGAGACTGTGTCATTACAACAGTATCGATAACACCAGATTCTGATGGTCTCATTCCAACGGACGTATCCCTTCTATAAGGACCCTTTATTTCAAATTCTTTGTACTCCTCCATAAATCTTGGCGGACTCGTTTTACCTATTAGGATGTCTCCACCTCTTACATTAGATTCTGCTGCAATTACCCCATCTTCTTCCAATAAACGATAAACTTTTTCTCCTTTGAAACCACGAATGTTTTCTTCAGCATTAGGGATTTCAAATTTGTCACGCATTCCACCAGGATATTGTTTTGCTTCTGCCTCGTAAATTCTATAAAAGAAAGTTCGACCCAACCCTCTTTCTACAGATGACTTGCTTAGAACAATTGCATCCTCAATATTATAACCATCAAATGGTAGAACTGCTACGACACAATTTTGTCCTGCAGGTCGTTCTTCAAGTCCTAACAGTCCCATTGCTTTTGTAGTAACAATAGGTACCTGGGGATAAAGCATTAGGTGCTGTCTTACATATGTACTAGTATTCATTAAAGGAGTTGAAAAACCAAGGCTTTGTTTTGCCATAGCTGATTGATAGGTATTTCGCGGAGATTGGTTATGTTCAGGATATGGTATTATGGATGCGCCTGCACCCAAAATAGCTGATGAAAATACTTCCATATGCGTGTGCTTTTTTATTTTTTCCTGATCAATTGCAATATAACAATTTTCTTCTTCATTTGCATCAATGAGTTCAATTATACCCGTTCGGATAAGATCACTCCACGAAAGAAATCTCTTCTTTACTTTTTCTACCAAGTCTTGTGTTAACAATGATTTATTATCTTTCGTTATAATTAGCGGTCGTAATACTCTCCCAGCATTACAATTAACATACAATCTTTTTGTAGCTCCTTTAATGTTTGGTTGATGCATGGAAATTCCGACATGAGGATGTATCTTAGAATGCCGCCTCAATTCTCGTAATGACTCAGCAAGTTTTTGACCATCCTTGGCATATCCAATTAGCTTTCCATCTACGAATACTCGAGTACCATCACGTTTTAGTTCTATTTTTGCATCCAGAAAATAAGTTACGCCCAGATCGTATAGTTTTTCAATTATTTCTTCTGATGATGCATTTACTGATATAATAGCAGATAATGCAAGATTTTTCACTAATCCACAATTTGAACCTTCAGGAGTTTCACTAGGACAAATTCTACCAAAATGAGTTGGATGCAAGTCTCTAGCCTCAAAATTTGGCTGTGTCCTACTTAGAGGTGATTGAACTCTTCTGAGATGACTAATTGTTGATAGATAGTTAGTTCTATCGAGAAGCTGTGTTACACCAACTCTTCCTCTTCCCCAATTGCCAGTAGCTAAAGCATTATTCAACTTATCAGTTACAATTCCAGGGCGAATTGCAGCTGCTACGGCATTTATACCTCGTTTCTGTCCAGATCGCTCAAGTTGATATTTCATGTCTCTTACGAGATTCCTAAAGGCTGTTCTAAAAAGATCTGCAAGCATCTGTCCAGCGAATTTTATTACTTTATTTCCGTAATGGTCCTTATCATCTGGATTAACCCAGCCAAGCTTCAGTTCAATTAGTTTACAAGCAGCTTCGCCTAAAAACTGAGATTTTTCCTTTCTATTATCTTGATTTTTACCTAGGTGTGGTAAAAGACCCCAATCAAGTAAAGTTTCTGCTCGTTTTATTTGAAATTCTTCTAGCATACCTGGAGCGATTCTTTTGCTGATGTAAACTATCGAGTCTTTAGAAGTCGGTACTTCACCTGATTTTTCAAAAGAAGCTTCAAGTTCATCTTGAATTGTATCAACGGGAGAAACTGCAATTGCAATTTCTTTGTCAGATTCTAATCCAAGCGCTCGCATCAATGTTATCACAGGAATATCAACTGGTGAACCAGGAATTCTTGAAACGATAAGTCCATCATGCTTCATGACTAATTCAAGCTTAGCACGATAACCTACAATAGATGAATACACTTTTGCTTTGAAAACAATATTACCACCTACAGTCTCTTTGTCTACTATGATTTTATTATAAGATAGATCTTCTAATCCAACAATTACTCGTTCCGACCCGTTTATGACAAAGTAGCCACCAGGATCATTTGGATCCTCACCATTTTCTACAAGTTTTTGTTCAGAAAAACTGCGTAAAACACAGGCATTTGATCGTACCATAACTGGCATATCGCCAACGTGTATGAATCTAGACTCCAAAATCTTTCCATCTTCTACGACGCTTGCTTCTAGCATTATCGGTGATGAATAAGATACATTGCGTAATCTTGCCTCTCTTGGTGCAATGTGAGTAATAGAACCGTCAAGTTCCATTATTCTTGGCTGTTGTAGTTTTAGTTTACCCAATTGAATTTTGTATGGGTACTCAGCATTTTCAATATCGATCTGTGCAACCTCATCAATAATGCTTTGTAGACCACGCTCTAAAAAATCGTCATACGAGTTAAGATGTTGACGTGCTATTCCTTCTCTCTTTAAGATATCATAAATTATTGGCCAGCGTTCAGTCACTACTTTGGTCATCTATTCTTCTACCACATACCTATAGAAGATACTCTTACCTGCTGTGGGACTTTTTCTTGTGATTTTTATCATATCACCTGGTTTTACTCCAAGTCCTACAATAGCAGGATCAGTTTCAAAAATGAGCGGTATTTGACTGGGTTTAGTATTAAATTTCTTGAGAAGTTCTTCTACTTCTTTTTTCTTCAAAATTTCATGTTTTGGAATATAAAGATGCTCAGGTACATTTATGCGAATTTTTTTAGTTACCAAATCAAAAATCTCCAAAAATTACCATTAACTGTATTATATAACCAAACAAACTACAAAAAAACCCTTAATTCGTTAATATATATCTACTTGGCAAATCTAGATAATTTTCACAACTTTTTTAGTTTCCTTGACAACATAATTTTCCGTAACCTTAAATAAGATTTCTGATGGCGTAAATAGTAATGACAGGTCTTCTAAGAGGTTTTGGGTTATTAGCAATTTTGATTGTAGCAATGGGAACTCTTCCAGCACTTGGACAAATTATCGAACCAATAGTTGTCAAAACAGACAAACAGTCTTATGGTTCAGGAGAAACTATAGTTATCTCTGGTGAAGTAAGAGAAAGATATTCTGGTTTTGACGTAACGATTCAGATACTATCAGAGATGGGAAATAGAGTTGCAATAGCTCAAATCCAAGTAGGACCAGATAACATGTTTTCTACTGAAATAGTTGCAGGTGGACTAATGAAAACAAGTGGTACTTACAAAGTGACGGTTTTGTATGGAGCTCAAAGTACAACAGCTGAGACAACCTTTGAATTTACTACGGGTCAAGTTTCAATACCAAAGTCTTCTGGACCAACTGTAGCTGTTAAAGGTACGGATTTTTCAGTGGATTTTAGCATAACTGGAGGTCAACTGCAGGGAATTGACATTGATGAAGAGGGAAAATCTCTAATAATTAGAATAGATGCAACTGATGATGGGGAACTTACCATAACCCTTCCAAATGGTCTCATTAGAGCAGAGGGTGAAGATTTCTTTGTACTTGTAGATGGTGAAGAGGTAGACTATGATGTAACAGAAACTTCGACTGGTAGTATTTTGACGATTTCCTTCTTTGCAGGCACTGAAGAGATAGAGATTATAGGTACTTGGATAATTCCAGAGTTTGGTACAATAGCAGCCATGATACTTGCAGTAGCCATAATATCGATTATTGCTGTATCTGCAAAGGCAAAACTCAGGATTCTGCCAAATATTAGGTAATCCTTAACTTTTTTCATTTTTTTCTATATCAGAAATGCATACTGAGTTGATTAGATTAACGATATATAGTAAAGGAAAAATACAATGAGTCTTCCAAACTTTTCATGAAGTATTTTTTATTTCTTATTTTAGTAATCTTATTTGTAGCTAATCTGATTCCTTCTTTTGCTCAGTATGAAACTAATGTATCAGTCAATACTGACAAGTTATCGTATATTGACGGTGACACTATAGTTATTTCAGGTAATGTTAAAGCTATACTGACTGGAACTCCGATCCTTATCCAAATATTTGATCCTGTGAGCAACAGGATTGAGGTAGCACAAAAAGATGTGGCACAAGATGG
>JAEHKU010000035.1 GCA_016838825.1 Nitrosopumilales archaeon
GTTGGGTTTCAGCCCACCTGAGATGGAAATTTTGAAACAAGGATTCTACCCAAGAGGCGGTGGCGTGGTAAAGGTGAAATTCTTTCCAACAACGCAACTAAAATCCGTAAGACTCGTTGAGTGCGGAGAAGTAAAAAACATCCGAGGTTTTTCAATAGCAGGAAGGCTTCCAGCGTCTGTAGCAGAAAGGCAGGCCAAGGCAGCAAAGAAAGTTTTGTCAGATAATGGTTTTGAAGGTGAGATAGAATCTACAAATGTTCAAACTCTTTCTGCTGGAACATCTGCAACAATATTTGCGGAATGCCAGAACACCATACTTGGTGCCGATGAAATTGGTAAAATTGGTAAGCGTGCAGAAAAGGTAGGGGAGGATACCGCTATCAGTCTGGTCTCTTCGATAAACTCTGGCAAAGCATTTGACAAATGCATGAGCGACCAGATAATCCCTTTCATTGCGCTGGCAAAGGGAAGAAGTGAAATCACAGTTGAGGACTTTACGGATCACGTAAGGACAAACATACTTGTGACAGAAAAGATTCTCGGCGTCGAGTTTGAGGTAGATGAAAAGGAAAGAAAGATAGCAGTAGAGGGCATCGGCTATAAGGTGTAACCAAATAGCCATACAAAAAAAATACACAAATATTGAATAGCTTCAGTTAGCAGTTCGTATCAAATGTTATTTTGAATAAATAATGGATAATACTGCATGTTCGTACTGACTATGGATTTTGAAGAACTCGTAAAACTGACGACAATTAAATTAACAGTAAGAATAGGAGGTTTGATTGGGATAATACTAATTATTTTGTGGTTATTTTCAAAATGATTAAACGATATATGAACAGACGAGCACATAGACCCTATAGACTATAGAGATCATCGTTAAATAACTTGTAAACTATACATGTGTTGTCTATCAAAGGAAAAACTTCCCAGATGGACAGATGCAGTAGAAAAAGATAAGATTTGCGAAGAACTGTTCCCTGCGATGAAAATTCATCTGCAGAATCGATGACAATGGTTATCTGGCAAGACTCGTGAATCGAGTGGACATGATTCATGTCTGGTGTGTTTCGACACACGCTACTGCATTTATCATTTTTTCAATTAGAACTGATTTTACGTACTCTAGTATAGATTACGAAGTACGTTTACAGTTCGTATCAAATGTCATTCAATTATTCATTTGAAACGTAGTAGTGTAATTCAGTGTAGCAATCTACACAATACTCTTTTTCATTTGTATGGATACACGAGTATATCTTCCTAGTTTCATTCTCACATTTTGAACAAACAGGCACGATAAATCCAACTAGGTTTTGGAGGATTTCTTTATTTTTATCGCACCAAGCGCTATTATGAAAATTCCAACTGCTATTATGGGTACGAATTCTGCTATTAGATTTCGTTTTGATTCATCCATAGATTCAATGTCTCCTCCCATTGCAAGAGAACTGGCTACTCCGCCAGCAGTTAGAACACCACTAATGATTAACAAAACTCCCAAAGTCTTGGATGGGTTTTTCGTTGATATGAAATAGCCAATTATGGGTAAAATCAAGGCAGGCATACCCAATCCAATTCCTCTGGTTTTAGCATCAAATGGCAAGAACCCTTCATCAGTTCCCTGACCAGCGGATACATCTGCACCATAAATGATCAACAAGCCAATTGAAATTACAGTTATCACAATAGCTGCCTTTACTGCCATGGACAGGCAGACTTTGTCATGACTAATAAATCATATCGTAAAGGAAAAATTGTACACTGAATACTAGGGATATAATGGGAAAGTTTTTCGCCTGCCCCAATTGTGGTACACTTTTAGAAAGAAGAAAAAAATCATCGCATGTATGCAATGAACGCAAAACTAATTCTTGATTCGATATTTATTTCGCTGACAGTTCGTATCAAATGTAATTTGATTAAGAACCCATCATGCCGGGCATCTTTGCAGGAACTCTATATGGTTTTGTTATTTCAATGCCCTCGCTAGTTATAACAGTCACCGAATCAAGAGGAACTTCGCCAGGAGGAGAAACTATAATTTTTTGTCCTGGCTTTAACGTCCCTAACTGATCATAAATATCGTCTCCATAGTATATCACCAGATTAGTAAGAGGCAAAGTTCCTGTGTTTGTTATAGAAACTCGAACAGTTACAAACAAGCCTTGAGGGTCTTTAAGAGGATCCACGTCAATGCTGTATTTCTCTCCTTGAATTATACCTGGTGAAAGAAAAATCATTACAACCGCTATTGTTACCGCAGCACCACCTGCTACGCCAGCAATTATGCTTACTCGCACATCTAACTGGTGTATCACCTTCTTGTTAAATTGTTTGGACTTTGGAGATGTTATGATGATTTTGTAACAAACAGTCATGCTTCCTATATTCGAAAAGGACCCTAAATGTTCGCGTTGTGAGCAAGAATTTGAAGACTGCGATTGTTTTGGTGCTAAATTCACGCTCTTTATAGAATAATTTCTTTATTCTATAAATTTAGTAAAATCTTAATTACATTTGGGACAAGTGTACATGTAACTTGGTTGACTGTAAATTATGCAAAAGGCAGATCGATAAGGGAATAATCTATGGCAGTACTGGAAGGCTTAATTCAAATCTCGATACCATCTGTATAATTTGTTTGATACGTCTTTTACAAAAAGAGATGAATAAACCAAAGTAAAAGTTAGCAACCAGATTTTAATTTTAGAGGTTATTTTCCTCCTTGTTCCGGTATAACGGAAAGTGTTGTAGTAGAGACTACGTTTTTTACTTTACGCAGATTTTTCGTAATAATTTTCTCAATATCGTTTTTTGATGATGCTTGAATTTTTACAAAAACATCGTAAACTCCAAATGTGCCTTTAACTTCTTTTACACCATCTATTTTTAGAATTTCTCTCAAGACCTCCATTTCATGAGCTATTGTACTTTTTACTAAGACGTAAGCAATTTCCATTTTTATTTAACTTTCATTTCCTCTCGCGTTTTAAAAGAAGGCTTTATCCCAAGAGTTTGATAATCTCCCGTAGAACATGTAAAGCACATCGATTCTTCTGGTATACCAACTGCTGCAGCAAGATTTGCAGCATCATTATAACCAAGAAAGTCTGCTCCTATTCGCTGACGTACTCCTTCAATTATTTTTTCATCTGAAAGTGAATCATCATTAGCAAAAGTTGCAAGTTCATCTTGTGAGGGAAAATCAATTCCTGCATAACAAGGATATCTTATTGGAGGATAAGTGATAACTAGGCTGATTTTTTTTGCTCCTGAACGACGAAGTGCTTTAATAATTGCTTTAGAACTCGTTCCTCGTACTAAACTATCATCAACGACAACAACGTGTTTTCCATTAATAACCTCAGTAATGGGAATAATCCATCGGTTTATTTCTATTCTATCACTTTGATGTGGTTCGATAAAACTTCGCAATGGGCCTTTCTTACTGTATCTGTCTTTAAGTAGACCCTCATCAAATGGCACTCCTAGTTCTTGGGCATAACCTAATGCAGCAGGTCGTGCAGAGTCTGGAACAGGAATTACAAGATCAGCATCTTTGATTGGGAATTTTTTTGCCAAGTATTGTCCAATACGTTTTCTTGCAATGTAGATATTTGTTCCTTCCATTACACTTGCAGGATGAGCAAAGTAAGTAAATTCAAAAGAACAATGTGCATGGGTTTTTTCTTCAGAGAACATTTCCGTTTCTAATCCGTCTTTGGAAAACTTTAGTAATTCACCAGGTTTTACATCCCTTTTCAACTCTGCACCTATTGCACTTAGTGCTGATGACTCGGACGCAACGATATGAGTATTAGATTCTGATTTAAAACCTAAAACTAGAGGCCTAAATCCTCGTGGATCACGAGCTGCAAAAACTGAATCGTCATCAGATAAAAAGGTAAAGCAACATGACCCCACCATTTCTGTTTTCAAAATGGAAAGAGCTTTGCCAAGTTTTCCATTTTCAGACATTAATGAGACTAATCTTTGGGCTGCAACTAGTGTATCACTTGCCTTCTCTGGAGTAAAAGTACATCCGCCAACAAGATTTGTCAACTCTTCAACATTGGATATAGTTCCATTATGTGCTATACAAAGATCTTTTACCTTAAGAGGCTGAGCATTTTCCAGATTACTTCTTCCCAGTGTAGAATATCTTACATGCCCAATTGCAGCAGGAGATGCGTACTTTTCAACAATTTTCTTAAATTCTGGTGCTGCAGAAGATACAAGTCCGAGTCTCTTCAAGGGCTCATTTCTTGGAATTGCTAATCCCCATGCTTCCTGGCCACGATGCTGTAATGCCCTCAAGGCATCAATCAACATAGGTATAACATTTGATCCGTCAAGACTGTAGATACCTACCACGCCACAATTTTCCCTAACCATTTGATACCAGAGCCTCCAATGATCTTAACCAGTTTTTTCTCCCCTTATCAACACTAAGATTTACAATAATTTTTGCTTTTTTTCTAAATGTAATGTCCGATCCATTAAAGGTACCAATAACACCAAATTGAACATTATTTTTGGATAACAAATTGCATACAGTATTCAAGTTTTTCTTTGTCACAACAAGAAGGTACCGTGAGTGAGATTCCGAAAACAAGATTCTGTCTAATGCAAGTGATTTGCAAGGTATTTTATCAATTAATACAGAACATCCAATTTTGTTTTTGATACAAAGCTCCGAGACCGCAACTGCTAGCCCACCATTTGAGCAGTCATGTGATGCATTTACCAATCCACGTTTTATGCAGGTTAACACTGATTTCATGTTCAATTTAGATGCGATAAAATCAACCGAGGGGCATGTTCCGCCTACTACACCATGAATATATTCATAATATTCTGATCCACCTAACTCATTTTTGGTTTGACCTACAATCAGCAACAAGTCATTTTTCATTATTTTTTGAGACACTAATGGAGCATGATCAATTAACCCAAGTACACCAATAATTGGAGTTGGTTTTATTGGTCCATTATCAGTTTCGTTGTAAAAACTTACTTTACCACCAACACACGGAATTTTCAAATGTTTTGCATAGTCACTAATGCCTTCTAGAGATTTTTTAAAAGTCCAGAAAATTTCTGGATCCTCAGGATTTCCAAACTGTAAATGATCAATCATCCCTATTGGAGTTGCCCCTGTACAGACAACGTTTCTACACGCTTCTTCAAAACAACCAATTGCCCCTTGTTTCGGATCAACGTAACAATGTTTTGGATTACCATCTATTTTTAGTGCTAAAAATTTTTTATTATCTAACCTTAGAACTGCAGCATCATGTCCCGGTTTAACCACCGTTCTAATTCCTACCTCATGATCATATTGAGAGTAAACCCATGTTTTGCTTGCTAGATTGGGATTAGAAAGCATACGCAAAAGTATCTTTGTAAGATTTTGGGGTGACTTTATTTTCGGTTCTTTCTGAATTTTTTTTAAATATTTTGGAATAGATGCATGTCGATCAAGAAGTGGTGCGTTTGCAACAACATTAGCTGGAAGCAATGCAATTTTGTTTTTGTTATCTCTAACTTGGATCATTTTATCTTTTTTTACATGTCCTATTACAGAACATGGCACACCAAATTTTTTACAGATCTTTTTTAGCTTGGTTATTTTCTTTTTATCAGTGATTATAAGCATCCTCTCCTGTGATTCTGAAGTCATAAGCTCAGCAGGCGACAATCCATCTTCCCTTTTGTGTATTTTATTCACATCAACTTGAATACCAACAGACAACGTATCAGCGGTCTCTGATATTGCACAAGCAAGCCCACCACCGCCTAAATCTTTCATTGCTTTGATACAATTTTGGTTTCTAGCTTCTAAAATTGCCTCTATGATCAATTTTTCAATGAAAGGATCAGGAATTTGAACTGCAGAACGATTTTCCTCTTGCAAAATATCAGAGGCAAATTGTGAACCACCTATTCCATCACGGCCAGTTAAACCACCAATTAAGACAACAAGATCACCGTTAGCTGCATTGTTTTTAATTAATCTGTTTTTTTTACCAAAACCAATTGCGGCAACATCAACAAGAGCATATTTCTTGTAACAATTATCAAATTCAACTTCACCACCTATAGTTGGTATTCCAAGGCAATTCCCATAATCTGCAATTCCGCGAACAGCATTCTTGAAGAGCCATTTCGCATACGGATCTTTTGATATGTTTCCAAATCTTAGTGAATCTAGAATGGCAATTGGCCTTGTACCAGCAGATAGTATATCACGAATAATTCCACCTACTCCAGTCGCAGCACCTCCATATGGATCTACGGCTGATGGATGGTTATGACTTTCAATATGTACGGTAACCACATATCCATCTCCAACATCAAGGACTCCAGAATCCAATCCTTTTTCTGAAATTACTTTTTTTCCTTGTTTTGGTAACATCTTCAAGTGCATTTTAGATGATTTGTATGAACAATGTTCAGACCATTGAGCAGCAACTATTTGCAATTCGGTTGGATTTGCTTTACGACCAATCTTTTTTTGAAGGAACTCTTTTTCTTGAACTAATAAGCTCATTATGCAGCACCTATACTTATCATTAAAGATTCAAATATTTTGGACGTAGTCCCAGAATTTTTTGGATTTATTAGTTGTTCTGAAGCTCTTTCAGGATGTGGCATCATACCAACAACGTTCTTCTCTTTATTGCATACTCCTGCTATTCTATCTGATGAACCATTAATTTTTTCAGTATACTGAAAAACAATTTGATTATTTTTCTTTAGTGATTCAAGTGTTTTATTATCAACATAATATCGCCCCTCCCCATTGGCTATAGGGATTGCAATTCTTTGGTTCATTTTTAATTTGTTAGTAAAAGGAGTTTTGTTATTTTTTACAATTAATTCAGTCCATTTGCACATAAATTGAAGCGAGTCGTTTTTCAGTAATACTCCAGGCAAAATTCCAGTTTCTACGAGAATCTGAAAGCCATTACAGACTCCCAAAACAGGAAGTCCTTTTTCTGCCATTTTTTTTATGTCTGAAATTATTGGACTATGAGATGCTATTACGCCTGCTCGTAGACGATCACCGTATGTAAAGCCGCCTGGTAGAACAACTGCATCAAGATTTTTTGGCAATCGATCTTGATGCCAAAAGAGTTTTGCATCAAACTTAAAAACGTCTGAAAGGACGTGCAGCATATCGCGATCGCAGTTACTCCCAGGAAAAACTACGATTCCCACCTTCACAAACGTCCTTCTTGAAATACACTATTAAATTGAATCGAACACAATCGTTTTATTTGAAATTTATTCACTGAAATTATGGGTCAAGTACGAGACATAATGACACGAAATGTAGTCATTATTGAGCATAGCAAAACTGCACGAGATGCCGCTGTATTACTTACCGAAAAAGACATCAGTTTTCTTGTAGTGGTAGAAAATGAAAAACCTATAGGAATAGTAACTGAAAGGGATTTGGTTCGTAAGGTTTGGGCAATTGACAAAAAGACATCTGATATTCCACTCTCTGATATCATGTCTTACAAGTTTAGATCGGTAACACCCACAACTTCCATAGAAGATGCAGTACAAAAAATGCTAAACAACAACATACGACGGCTAGTAGTTTTGGAAGACAATAATCTTGCAGGTGTTATAACTGAAACAGACTTGGCTAGTTATTTGAGAAGCAAACTTCTAATTGATGGAGCAATGAAAAGTGTTGAATCTAAATAATCTATAATGCAAAAGTTTCTAGAGTAACTTGACTCACAAGTGGATTGTATATTCTTAGATCGTTGCATAGTTTAAGGACTTTTTTTTCAGCAGTTCGATTGTCGCTTGCCTTTATCTCAAATTTTAACATTTTTGCAGAGCGAATTTTACTTACAGAATCATGTGATTTTTTTAAAACTAGGTCTCTTAGTATGGTTTCACCTTCTGGATCACTAATTCCAGGTTTATTTTCAATAATAACATGAACCCTAAAAGAAGGCACACTCTCGTTTTGAATGTGTATAATAAAAATCCACTATAAAATACCACAAAATTTTATATCAGGAATATTTGTTTTGAGTAGAGTGTCTAGATTAAGATATTGGCAGTTAACACCAGATGAACTTACCAAAGCCACTTATGATGTGAATAAAGTCTTAGTTTGGGAAATAAAGTGTACTAAAAAAGAGGCTGAATTTTTTGCTGTTTTCTGCTACAAAAATGGAATACCACTTGGTTACACAACAGTAGATGGTATAGCATATTATTACAATAATATTCCAGAACACGAACTTGACGAAATAACCAAGTTTTTAAAAGAAAAGTTTGGGGGAGAATTTAAAGAAAAAGACTCGCGTATTTTTTTAGTTGGCTCCAAGGAAATCTACTCTGCAAATGATATTGCGTCACTAGCATCTGAACTTGAATCAAAATTCCAGGTAAGTGTTGATTTATCACTGGAATTGCAAGATTTCACTCCTGAAGAACAAGAGCAAAGTAATCTTCCAAAAACCAAGATCCTTCCCATTCCTGGTAAATAATTAATATGATGTTACCTAAATCAATGATCTCAGATGTCTGAATTTGAAGAAATTAGTAAGCATCTTCAGGATCTTCGAGGCAAAATTATCAAAATTGTTCTGGTTGTTGGAATCATCTCTGTATTTATTCTAACGTTTCACGCAACGCCTTTCGAGTTTAACGGAATTACATTATACTATCCAATGCCTGCTCCATTTGATAACATGGCTGCGCAGCTGACCGAGTCTCTAAAGATCGAATTAGTTCCTGAACAAGTGCAATTGATTCAGACTGCACCAGGTCAAGCTTTTTTTGCACAGCTCTACATTTCCTTATTACTTGGTGTAGTCTTTGGCATGCCACTTATTGTCAAAGAGGCAGTTGGATTTCTCAAACCCGCATTAGAAGAAAAAGAGATTAGCGTAATTCGTTCTATTACAATTCCATCCATTGTTCTCTTTGCAGTAGGTTGTCTTTTTTCGTACATTTTGGTTATTCCATATGTTTTAGAATTTTTGTACAAATATGGTGAATCATCAGGATTAATCACGTTTCTTAATATCATGGACTTTGTTTCATTCGTGCTTCAATTCCTTCTAGCATTCGGGATTTCATTCCAGCTTCCATTAATTATGTATGCTACTACTGCTTCAGGAGCAACTGATGCTAAATTTTGGAGGAGGAATTTGAGGTATGCTATAGTTGTGATTATAATATTTGGCGCAGTAATTACTCCTGATGGTAGTGGCGTAACAATGTGGTTTATTGCGGCACCCATGATTGTATTGTATCTAGCTGGAATGTTTTTTGTTGAACGGAAGGAAAAAAAAATTGCAACACTTAAATCCTAAACTCAGGAATGAATGAAATATGCTAGAGGTATTTCAGTTACAATTACCTATGGGCAGTGAATGGATTTGGATTCTTATTGCTATTGGAGTTTTAATTTTTGGAGCCAAAAAAATACCAGAATTAGCTAGAACTTTAGGAAAATCCAAGGGAGAATATGAAAAAGGTCGTATTGAATCTGAAAAAGATCTAAAGAACTTTAAAGAAAACCAAGATACTCAAAAAACAGACACAACCAAAGTAGATGTGTCCGAACAAAAAACAGACAAACCTAGTTAGATTGCCATCTTTTGTATAGAGTGTGTTCTATACCAAACTGATCTAAACATTTTCCAACTGTATGATTTACAATGTCATCTATGCTTTTTGGTTTAGTATAAAATCCTGGCATCGGGGGAAGTATGATCACTCCGATTCTGGCAAGCTTTAACATGTTCTCCAAGTTGATACTAGTAAGTGGAGTTTCTCGTGTAACCAAAACGAGCTTTCTTGATTCTTTTAACGTGACAGCGGCTGCTCTTGCAACTAATGTTTCGTCATAGCCATTTGCAATACTAGAAAGAGTTTTCATACTGCAAGGAATTATTATCATTCCATTAGTTTTGTGAGTGCCACTTGAGATACTGGCAGCCATATTTTCATCATCAGAAAAACTTGTTGCAAGGGATTTGACATAATCAGGAGTGTGCTGAGTTTCCATAGTAAGGCATTTTGAGGCCCATTTAGTCAATAACAA
>JAEHKU010000036.1 GCA_016838825.1 Nitrosopumilales archaeon
ACACAAAAAAATGGATTGATATGCCTAGCTGGATTTATGCGAATAATGAGTCCTGAATTTATAAGGCATTACAAAAATCGTGTCCTAAATATACACCCGGCACTTTTACCATCTTTTCCAGGTCTTCATTCTCAAAAACAAGCGGTGGTTTATGGCGCAAAGTATTCAGGGTGTACAGTCCATTTTGCTGATGAGGGAGTAGACACGGGTCCAATAATAATACAGCAAGTAGTCCAAGTCAAAGATAGGGATACGGAAGCAACACTCGCCAAAAGAATTCTGAGCCAAGAGCACAAGATCTACCCAAAAGCAGTAGAACTTTTTGCTAAAGGAAAGATAAAGATATCTGGTAGGAAAACATTCATCAAAAATTAAGAGTCAGGTCCACCGAAGAAATACAATACAACCAATTCTTTCGAATTTCCAAAAAACTTGTGCTTGGTATTTCTGCCTACAAAATATGCTTTACCTTCAGAAACGGCATAATTTTTTTGCCCAATCTGCAAGAACCCATCTCCCTTTACTACATAGTAGATTTCATCTGAATCGTGTGGTTCCTGCGTATCTTCGTCTCCAGGTAAAAGACGCAATACTCCTGCTGCAAGACTGTCACGATTAACAAACGTATGAAAATATGTAGTCCCTTTGAGATTCTTTACGTACTCTTTGATATCAAATTCATTTTTCAATAGTTTGTATTTTGTAACGAACTTTATTAATGAACTAAAATTCTGAATTTGATTAAAAAAATTCTGGTACGATTAAATACCTAACGATTAACCTCAGCTCATTTGACTGGACAAAAAATTGACGGACTCGAAGTTGCAAAGTCTGTCAAAGAAAGAATTCGAATGGCAGTATCAGAACTAAAGTCTGACGGAGTGCAACCATGTCTTGCAACAGTGCTAGTAGGAGAAAATCCTTCATCACAAACTTATGTTAATAACAAACAAAAAGCATGTGCTGATGTTGGTATAACAACCAAAGATCACAAACTTGATGATTCATTTTCACAAGAGGAAATGAATTCACTAATTAATTCACTAAACAAAGATGATACTGTCCATGGAATCTTGGTTCAGCTGCCATTACCCTCGCAACTAGACGAATTTGCCACCACTTCAATAATATCTCCGTTAAAAGATGTAGACTGTTTGACCCCTAGCAATATTGGTCTCTTATCAACAGGACGTGCTGTGCTAAAACCGTGCACACCTTCTGGAATAATGGAGTTGTTTGACTATTACAATATTGATTTGCAAGGAAAGGATGTTATCATAATTAACAGGTCTAATCTTGTTGGAAAACCACTTTATCATTTACTTGTTAAAGAAAATGCAACTGTTACTATATGTCACTCTAAAACTAAAAATCTAAAGGAACATTGCCAGAGAGCAGATGTCATCATAACTGCAATAGGAAATAGAGAAAAATTTGTTTTGACAGAAGACATGATAAAAGATGGTGCAGTTGTTATAGACGTAGGAATTGGCAGGCAAGAGGGAAAACTTGTTGGTGATGTTGACTACGAAAACGTGATCAAAAAAGCCTCATATGTTTCACCGGTACCGGGAGGCGTTGGTCCCATGACAGTTGCAATGCTTTTAAAAAATACAGTTACGGTCGCTTCTTTTAGTAAGGGAATTGGACCTAAGACCTGAAAAATCAAGCCTAAGACGGCTACTATTAGAAAAACGCGATTCCACCTCATACGAATTCACTCAAATTTCAAGCAAGAAAATCCAAAAAAAGCTGCAAAAATTAGATTTCTTCAGGGAAGCAAAAACCATAGGAGCTTACTATTCTATCGACAGTGAAGTTTCAACTAAAAACATTTTACAAGATATTCTTAATGATGCAAAGGATTTGTCTCTTCCAAAAGTAGTAGATGATAACTTAATTTTCAAAAAAATTTCTAGTCTCAAAGACTTGGAACAAGGAAGTTTCTCCATCTTGGAACCAAAAGAAAATTGTGCTGACACATCAGATTTGGATGTTATACTGGTACCATCAATAGCAATGACTCGTAATGGACAAAGACTAGGATATGGTTATGGATACTATGACAGATATCTTTCTTCTACAAAATCTAAGACAATCACATTAACGTATTCAAAACAAATCGTAAAGCACATTCCAGAAACCGAAAATGATGTTAGAATTGATTATATCATTACAGAAAACGAAATTCTTGACACATCAATGTATTAATCCCTTCTTTCCTATATCTGTCCTATAGTATTTGTTTGGCCAACTAATCTTGTCCACCATTGAATATGCATTAGATATTGAGGACTGCAATGTATCACCTAACGCTGTAACACCAAGAACTCTACCACCGTTTGTCAATATTTTGCCGTCTTCATTCTTTGTTCCTGCATGAAAGACAAAAGTGCCAGACTGTTGAGAATCCAAACCAAGCATCTCTTCATTTTTGGGATATGATTCAGGATATCCCTTAGAAGATAACACTACGCAAACTGCACTTTGATTTTTCCAAGAAATTGGTTCAAGTTTTGCAAGATCAGTATCTACACATGCATCCAAGTATTCGTAAAGATCAGAATTCATTCGCATCATGATTGGCTGACATTCTGGGTCTCCCATTCTGACATTGAACTCTAAAACATAGAGTTTGTCGTCTTTAATCATAATTCCAGCATACAGAAATCCTTTGAATGGATTTCCTTCCTGCGCCATTGAAGTAATGGTTTTGTTAATGATATCTTTTTGAATTTGTTCTGCAATTGATTCATCAATTATTGGAGCTGGAGAGTAAGCACCCATTCCTCCCGTGTTTAGGCCTTTGTCGTTATCAAAAATCCTCTTATGATCCTGGCTTGTTGCCATGGGGATTGCCATGGTTCCGTCTGATAACGCAATAAATGAAGCCTCCTCACCATCAATTTTTTCTTCCAATACTATTTTACTGCCTGCGCTTCCAAAAGCCTTCTCTACTAGCATCTTATCTATTGCAGCAAGTGCTGAATCTGTATCATCGCAGATAATAACACCCTTTCCTGCGGCAAGACCATCTGCTTTTACAACTAAAGAGTGATTTACTGACTTGGCATATTGTTTTGCCTTTTCTGCATCATCAAATACCTCAAAGCTGGGAGTTGTGATATCATGTCGTTTCAAAAAATCTTTTGCCCATATCTTGCTTGATTCAAGCTGAGCTGAATTTTTTGTTGGTCCAAAAATTCGTAAACCTTTTTTTGTGAATTCGTCTACAATACCCTCAACCAAAGGAGCTTCTGGACCAACAATTGTAAAGCATTTATTTTCAGATGCAAATTTTGCGAGCTTGTCAATTTCATTAACTGAAATCTCGATGTTATTTTCTGTCCCACCATTCCCCGGTGCATAGTAAACCTTGTCAACTTTGGTACTTTGTGATAATTTCCATCCTAGTGCGTGTTCTCTTCCGCCTGAACCCACAACTAAGACATTTGGCAACGTCGGATCTCTTTCATCCTGCTATATAATCCAAGATTAGATTTCATTGATTCTAAAAACTGCAAACATTAGCTACTTCACACATATTTTGCTACCAATTTAGCTTTATATCGCCGAGTTTATCAAAACGATAAATGGAATTATCGAGAGAGTATAATTCAAAACAAGTAGAACAAGATATTAAAAAATATCTTGCTGATATTAATCTAGAAAAATTAATTTCCGAATCAAATGGAAAAAGGAAAAAAATAATGTTCATTGAGGGACCTCCTACAATGAATGGTGAGCCGCACGTTGGTCATCTTAGAGGTCGTGTGATCAAAGATCTCTGGTATAGATACAATACCTTACGAGGCAAGAAAGTTGTTTTTAATGCAGGATGGGATACTCAAGGGCTACCAGTTGAGCTTCAGGCTGAAAAAGAACTTGGTATCAAAGGTGGTAAATCTGAAATACTAAAAACGGCAGGTATCGAAAAACTAGTTTCAGAATGCAAGCGAATTGTACACAAATATCACGAGAAATGGGTTCAGGCGGATAAACTCTTGGGTGTCTCGCTCAATCAGGAAAAAGCGTATTGGACTTACAAAGATGAATACATAGAGCGTGAATGGCAGTTTCTCAAAAAAGCACACGAAAATGGAATTCTCACTAAAGGATACAGGGTTGTCGCATACTGTCCTAGTTGTCAGACATCACTAAGTCACTCTGAAGTCAATCAAGGTTATGAAATGGTTCGTGATCCTTCTGTATATTACAAAGTAAAAATCGAAGACGAGGATTTGTTTTTGATAGTTTGGACAACGATGCCATTCACTATAGTTACGGATGCAATGGTCGGTTTCAATCCTGATGAAGATTATACGTATGTTAAAGTAGATAGCGAAACATGGGTTGTAGGAAAAACTAGACTAGAAGAATTCATGCAGCAAGTCAAAGTGAAAGATTACACTGTAATAAAGACCGTTAAGGGTTCAGAGTTTGAAGGCAAAAAATACACCCATCCTCTTTTAAATGAAATTTCAGGTCTTGAAGAATTCTCCAAGAATCCAAATGTTCACAAAACTGTGGCAGAAAAATTTGTTGATGTCAATGCTGGCAGTGGCATAGTTCATTTATCTCCAGCTAATGGTGAAGAAGACTATGACATTGCTACTAAACGAAATGTTCCAATTTTTAATCCAATAGATGATGAGGTTAAATTCACCAAAGAAGCTGGAAAATACTTTGGACTTTTCGTAAGGGACGCTGATGAAAAAATTGTTGATTCATTAAGGAGCCATAATGCGCTAGTTAAGGCTGGAACTATAAAGCACAGCTATCCTTTGTGTTGGCGTTCACATCACAAAATAGTTTGGGTTGCAAGAATGGAATTTTTTTACATGTTAGACACGCTTGGAGATAAGGCAGTTAAAGCAGCAGAAAGCGTGAATTATTTTTTTGAGCCTCCAAAGAATAGATTTCTCGGAATCATAAAAGAACATCACCCTTGGTGCATCTCTCGTGAACGATTCTGGGGATGCCCACTACCCATATGGGAATGCAGTAAATGTGGAGATATTCAACGACTTTTTTCAAGAAAGGAGATAGTATCTGCATCATCTGAACTTCCTGATGGTGAAAACTTTGAGCTTCATAGACCGTGGATCGACAATGTGATCATAAACTGCAAAAAATGTAATTCAAGGATGGAAAGGGAGCAATTTGTCCTAGATACATGGCACAACAGCGGTGCTGCACCATACTGTTCATTATCGGATGACGAGTACAATGAAAGCATTCCTGGTCCTTTTTTTACAGAAGGAATAGACCAGACAAGGGGATGGGGATATACACTTTTGATTGAAAATGTAATTTTAAACAACAAGCCAATACCTCCATTCGAATCATTTCTCTTCCATGGTCATGTCCTTGATAAAAATGGAAACAAGATGAGCAAAAGTCTTGGTAATGTGATTGACGGTGTTGAACTTTTAACAAAATTTCCTGTAGACCTCATTAGATTTTACTTTATGTGGAAATCAAGTCCTATAGAGCCACTTAGCTTTAGCACAGATGAACTCATGTCAAGACCCTATCAAGTCATAAGTACTCTATATCACTTACATCTTTATTTCAAACAAAACAGCGAGTACGATAAATTTGATAAATCTTTGACGGTAGATGCTGTTAAAAACAAAGGTCTTCTAAAACCTCCAGATATCTGGCTTTTATCAAAACTTCAGAAGCTTACCTTACGAATAAATGAATACAATGATAAATGTAGATTCCACGAAACTGCAAAATCGATTGAAGACTTTATTATAAATTCACTAAGTCAAGTGTACATTCCAATGACAAGAAGTGAGCTTTGGACTGAAGATGAAAATCAAAAACCAAGGAGACTTGCAATTTATGCAATACTGTCAGAAACCCTTAAGACACTAGATATTTTGCTTCATCCCTTTAGTCCGTTTATCACAGAATATCTGTACCTCGCCACGTATGCCAACAAAAAAAGCATCTTATTAGAAAATTGGCCTTCACCAGAAAAATCTCTTATCGATGATAATCTAGAGGAATCCTTTGACTTGATGAAAGAAATTGTTTCAGTTTCATCTGCAGCAAGAATGAAAGGAAAATTGAAAAGAAGATGGCCTCTTAACGAAGCAATAGTTTGCACTCTCAAGTCACAAAAGAAAAAACTTGACTCTCTTTCAGAATTTTTACGTTCACAGCTCAACGTTGAAAAATATCAAATCATCGAGCTTGAAAACCAAGATGGTATCGATCAAGTTTTAGAACTCAAGCGTCTTGATTTGCCAGCAACAAGCAAAGTCATTCCAACAACAAGTAAGATTGGTCCAAAAGCAAAACAACACATGAATTCATTGTTGTCAAAACTTAATGAAACACATCCTGATGTAATAATACAAAATCTAGAACAGAAAGGAGAGGTTGTATTTGAAATAGATGATTCAAAAATTGTTTTAGATAAAGATGACTTTATCATAAGTTTTGATGCAAAGCAAGGATACGCTGTTGCACGACGTGAGGGAATCATTGTATTCATTTCAACCACACGAAATCGAGAGATGATGGCTCGTGGTCTTGTAAAAGATCTTGCACGAAGACTCCAAACTCTCAGAAAGGAAATAGGATACAGCCCAACTGACATAATAGATACCGCATACATTCTGGACCTAGACCCTGAATCACTTGAGATGATAAAAGAAAAAGCTGATGAGCTTGCCTTTTTAGTCAGGGTAAAGCGTGTTGACTTTACGGATACTGCGAATGAGTATAAACAAGAAGATATTGATGGGTTAAAGGTTAGGATATCAGTAGAGTAATTGAAAATTAAGGTAATTCTATCTTAGCAAATGGAAATCCATCTCGATAACTTACCAAAACTTTGGCCCCTTTTTCCAACTCACAATTAGTAATCATTTTCGAAGGCATTGCTTCATCTTTGGTATTTATCTGACAAAGGCTACCAGTTCTAGTTAGAATAGTAACCTCCTCTGTTACTCTTAACTCAAGTTCTGATAAAAAAGGAAGGACCGAAGTGAAAATGAATATGATTGCGCCTGTTATAATTACACCAATAATTAGTAGCTGAGTTATTGGTTTTAATGGTCTGCCAATTTTCATTGGTCCAAACCAATGAAGTAATATTATCATTGAAAAACTATGTTCAGCATGTTTAATTAAATTTCACTCGCCTAAACAAAGTGATCATGGTGGTTAGCTTTTAACAATTGTTCTCAATTAAATAATTAAAACACAAAAGAGGTATATGGCAAAGCAAAGCACTCTTGATGGGTGGCTTTTGGTTCATTTTGCAGATCTTCTCAAAAAGGGATCACTAATTGTTGGGAAAATTAACATGCCCATAGTTCTTTATAGAAAAACAATAGAACGGGAAGACAATTCTTACGAAGAAGAGGTATGCACTTTAGTTCAAGATTACGTTATCATCCAAGTTGTCACTTCTGGTGGTAATGTAGTACCTAGCTTTAATCAGCAATTAGTATTTACAATAGAAAAGTTTCCAGACTGGCTCCTGCGAAAAAGTAAAGATCTTTTGCAAGAATCGGTTGACTTGTTAGAAGAAAAACTACGATAGTTAACAAACAGATTATTAAGACCATCCAAGTCACAAGTTTCCGTGCGTTTACTCGAGTATCAAGCAAAACAGCTTTTTTCTGAATTTGGAATTAAGGTTCCTGATGGTCTGACTTCGAAAGACATAGAACAAGGTAGAAAAGATGCAGAAAAACTAGGATTTCCCTTTGTGATAAAGTCTCAAGTTCCTGTTGGAGGCCGAGGAAAAGCAGGAGCCATACAAAAATGTCAAAATCTAGACGAATTTGAACTCAAATATCCTCAAATTTTAGAAAGAGTTGTCAAAGGGGAAAAGGCGAGAGCCATTTTACTTGAAAAAATAATGGATTACAGAAAAGAGCTTTACCTGTCTCTATTTTTGAATCGCGGGAAGCGGTGTTATACTCTCATTTCTTCATCACAAGGCGGAGTTGAAATTGAGTCAGTAAAAAATCAGGTTATTCGAGAAATTGGAATGGGTGATGTTGAGAGGGAAGTTTGTGAGGAAGTTGCAAAGGAGATTGGATTGGGTGGAAACAGCATAACAGAGTTCGTAGATTTGGTTCAAAAACTTTCCAAGTTAACCATTGAAAAAGAAGCAGAGCTTGTAGAGATAAATCCTGTCGCAGTTCTAGATGACGGTTCTCTTTTGGCATTAGATGGTAAGATGATCATAGATGACAATTCTATGTTCCGCCACGATGAGCTAAAAAAGTTTCTCGAGATATCCGAACTAGAACAAAAAGCTGAGAAAAGTGGATTTTCTCTTGTTGAGCTAGATGGAAACATTGCAGTAGTTGGTAATGGTGCAGGTCTCGTAATGTCCACGCTTGATATGTTATCTGATAATGGAGGGAAACCTGCTTGCTTTTTAGATGTTGGTGGTGGTGCTACTACTGAATCCGTCTACGAAGCTCTAACTTTGATAAGTAAGATGAAAAAAGTAAAAGGAATTCTTGTCAACCTTTATGGTGGAATAGTAAAAACTACAACTGTTGCTTCTGCTTTCCTTCAAGCATACGAAAACAAACTGATTGATTTACCTGTATTTGCAAGAATGTTAGGATCAGAGTCTGAAAAATCAAAAGAGATGCTAAAAGGATCAAAAACCAAGCTTTTTGATTCTGTTGAGGAGGCAATTAATGCGGCAGTTATTGGAGTAAGTAAACATGGTTAACCTATTTGATATTTTGAGAGGAAAAGAAGGAGATAATGACTATGGAAAAAAGCCTGTTATTGTACAGGGAATCACAGGAAAATTTGGATCAGATCACACTAGACAGATGATTTCCTATGGAACAAACATCGCTGCGGGAGTAACTCCTGGAAAAGGTGGTCAAAAATTTGATGGTGTACCGATATACAATACAGTAGAGGAGGCAGTAAAAGCGACTGGTTCTAACATTTCAATTCTTTTTGTTCCTGCCAAGTTCTTTTTAGGTGCTGCAAAGGAAGCTCTCAATGCAGGAGTTAAGCTCCTGGTAGCTATTCCCGAACATGTACCTATTCGAGATGTAATGACACTCCTTGAACTGGCTAAGAAAAATGATGCGGTCATAATAGGTCCAAACACACCCGGCATAATCATTCCCGGTATCATTAAGGTTGGAATAATGCCTGCAAGTGCATTCAAAGCAGGCAGTATTGCTGTCATTTCAAAGAGTGGTACACTAATGTATGAAGTATCACATAATGTATCATCTGCAAGTTTTGGTGAGAATATCACTTTGGGGATAGGTGGTGATCCAATTAATGGAACAAGCCTAGTTGAAGCCTTTGATATGATTAAGCAAGATCCAAATCTTCAAGGAATTGTTGTAGTAGGAGAAATTGGTGGAGATGCAGAAGAGTTATTTGCTCAGCATGTTATAGACACTAAATTTTCAAAACCAATTGTTGCTTATATTGCTGGAAGAGCAGCTCCAAAGGAAAAGCGGATGGGTCATGCAGGTGCCATAGTATATGGAAATTATGGATCTGCTGAATCAAAGGTAGCAATGTTTACCAAAGCCAATATACCTGTTGCAAAAAGACCAGTAGAAATTCCCATGCTTTTGGCTGGAAAGCTTGAAACAAAGGTTTAGAATAAAAGTGGGCTTCATTTGAGTGACAAAAGATGCCTATTACAGACATTACAAAAAAACAACTTGCGCAAAAAGCACGACTTTATTTTAAAATATGTTTTTACTGTGGCGCAAAAAATCCCATAGTTGCCACAAGATGCCGAAAATGCCGTAGAAGTAATTTGCGGCTTAAAAACAGAACTCTGGGAATTAAAAAAGCAGCATAGTCTAATAACTAAATAACGCAAATATCAAAAATATCTTGGATCGGTAGTCTAGTGGCTAGGATGACGCTCTCACACAGCGTAAAGATGATTTCATCTCGCTAAGGTCATGGGTTCGAATCCCATCCGATCCACTAGTTTTTCATATTACTCAAATTACATTT
>JAEHKU010000037.1 GCA_016838825.1 Nitrosopumilales archaeon
CTTGTTCTTCTTGTTCTTTGAATGGGTTCAGACATTGAGCATGATACCATTTATGATAGTATTCAATAGGTTCCTCCTTAAATGAAATAAATTTGTCACAATATCCGCATTTTTGTAATGAAGCAAACGGGATCAATCTTACTACTCCCCAATTTGTTTTACCGCTAGAACTAACAATCACAGAGATTGGTTTAGAAACTGTTTCTGGTTTGAATGAAGTTCTTTTTTGGAATTCATTTTGTTTTCCTTTTAATGATTTCAAACAACGCTCATGATACCACTTCCCATTGTAACGTACAGTCTTTTGTTCAAATAACATAATTTTATTACAGCCAGGACATTTTTTCATTGAGTTAGCACTCATTTTTGTGACCTCATGTATTTTCCAAGACTTTAAGTCGAGCTAAAATTACTTGAAACAACAATTTTGCGTGTTCTTCATTGTAATTGAATACTGAAGACAAATTATTCTGAGGAATTTTGTCAGAGAAAATTTGCAACGATCATACTACTTTTTCGTTCATGTAACGTTCATTGTATGAAACACGACTAATCTTTAGCCCGATCCAGCCATGAAATCTAAATAAGCAGCCTGTTTGACCCAAATCTTGTGAAAAAAATATTTGTAAATGGATATGGTACAATAGGTAGTCGGTTATCGAAATTTATCAAAGATGATCCTGAAGTTGAAGTTGTGGGGGTCGGCAAATATTCTCCTGATGATAAAGTTACGGACGCGATCGCCCGTGGATTTAATATTTTTGTTCCAAAGAACAAGATTGACGGATTCAAAGATTACAAAATAACAGGAACCATTGAAGAAGCAATTTCAAAATCTGATTTAGTAATTGATGCCTCTCCTGCCGGATTAGGATATCTTAACAAAAAGACCCTTTATGAGCCAATGAACGTAAAGGCGATTTTCCAAGGTGGGGAATCTGTTACTGGCGAAAAAATGGTTTCTGACCTACTTTTTAACTCTAGAGTAAACTATGACGATGCTTTTGAAAAAAGGTACGTTATGCAAGGTAGTTGTAATGTAACAGGATTAGGAAGAATTTTACAACCACTGAAAGAAAAATTTGGTTCAAGTATACTTCGATTCGATGCTACATTACTACGACGTTGGGCAGATCTAGAAGATACAAAAATCGAAGTAAAAGACACTGTTGAATGGACTCCAAAACCTCACCATGGCGATGATGTTAAAAGCTACATGGGCAAGGATACCCCATTATACATTCGCGTTTTCAAAGTACCATCACGACAAATGCACGTACATTTAATGGATATACGATTTAAAAATACTGCTCCACGACCATCAGAAATTTTAGATGTATTTAGAAATGAATATGGTGTTGCTATTTTGTATAATGCAAATGGTACAAAAGATGTACGAAGTTTTGCTGAATCGTTAAAATTTAGTTTCAAGGATACAAATATGATTCACATACACGCAGATTTACTAGAGGCTGCAGGTGACACAGTAAAGTTGACCTATTCTGATGATCAAACAGGTATAGTTGTTCCAGAAAATCATCTTTTGATGCAGGCAATGATTTTCAAACGAACCCGTGATGATGCAATTAAACATACTGAAGAATTATTCCACGTGAACGAAAAAAAGAAATTACTTGAACAACACTTTTGTCAAAAATAAGTTAGAACCTATTTTTTAATTCTTTCAACTCGTACTAAGTTTGGATGATGCATAGTAACCTCTTCAACTATAATTCTAAGTGAATCAACCTCAACTTTATCACCTACTTTTGGTATGTCATGCAGCTTCTCATGTAATAGACCAGTTAGAGAGATATGGTCTTTCCCAATAGGAATGTGTGTCTTAAAAATTTCATTTAATTTTTCAACCTCAATTTCGCCATCTGCAACAATCGTATCGACGTCAATTTTTCTAAAAATTGGACCCGTCAATTTGTCTTTTTCATCCATAATTTCACCAACAATTTCCTCGACTAGGTCTTCTAATGTAACACAGCCTTCTACTCCATTAAATTCATCTACAACAATGGCCAAGTGAGTTTGTCTTCCTTTCATTTCGCTTAATAGAGCATTAATTTTCTTTTCCTGTGAAACAAAAATTGGTTTTCTGGCAATAGATTCCAGTTTTATCATTTTCTGATCTTTTTCTAAACATTTTAGAATATCACGAACATGAACAACACCTACAATCTCATCTTTTGTATTACCGTAAAGTGGTATTCTTGAAAATCCTTTTTTGTTTATTAATGGAAGCGCATCAATAAGTAACATCTTTGAATGTAAGGTAAACATCTTGGTCCTTGGAGTCATTACTGCTTGAATTATAGTTTCATCGAAGTCTAGTGCACCGTGAACTAGTTCTCTTTCTTGTTTTTCTATTGCCTTATCAGCTAGTCCTTGATCCACGATCCCCTTAATTTCTTCTTCTGTTATTCCAGGTGGATGGTGACGACTGCCTATAGCTCTCAGCATTCCTTTAGTAATTGCTTCTAACAAAAGCACAATAGGATAAAAGACATAGCTGAATGTTAACAAAATACCACTAAATCTTAATGCAATTTTAGTAGCATTAGCATTACAGTATGTCTTTGGAGTAATTTCACCAAAAACAAGTATCAAAAACGTCATGACGCCTATCGCAATACCTAAACCTTGATCTCCAAATAGCCCAAGAGCAATATTTGTTGCTAGAGCTGCAGAACCTACATTTGCCATGTTGTTACCTAAATTGACACTCGCCATCATTCTACTAGGATTTGACTTCAGCTTGTAGAGAGCCTTTGCGCCTCGCTTCTTTTGCTTGTATAGTTGTTGGACAGTTGACTTTCTTATTCCAACAAGAGCCACTTCAAGTCCGCTAAAAAAACCAGAGAGTCCAATAAGGATAGCTAATATTGCTATTTCATATTCTAGTTGAGCCAACTAAAACCTCCAGTATACAACATCCGAGTGTGCGTAGCCAAATGGCCGTTCAGGTATGATTCCACCACATTTTTCTAGATACTAAAATAACGACATTCCAGTTATTATAGATTTAACCTCATTGTCTTTCGAAATTGAATCATAATTTGTTTACTTGTAGTTCCTAGTATCAAGAAACATAGCACTAAATCATTGGTGGTATAGCAAACTGATTTTCAGGATTATTATGATATTCAACTGCAAGACTTGAATCTTTTTGTCTTCCAGTAAGAATTCCTACAACGATATCATCGTTTTTTATTATTTCTTTGCTGATCAATTTTTTTATTCCAGTTGGAACTGAACCAGAAGCCATTTCACAATCAAACCCATTCAAACCAACGATTGACATTCCATCAAGCATTTCTTGATCTGACACTTCATCAACAACGCCATTAGTAAATTCTAATGCACGCAATGCTTTCAATATATTTGAAGGCCTTGCAATTTGTATAGCAGTAGCTTTGGTCTTTGGACGTATGTTCTTTTCATCCAGATAAGAATAGTAATTTTTTATTAATTCAGTATCAGGTTTCCCTTTGTTCCAACGTAACTTCGTCTCATTAAACTTGCCATTGTAAAGTGTATCTAGAGTATTTGCGCCATCCGAATTTATAACAGCAATTCTAGGAATTTTTTTTATCCATCCCCACTGGTAAAGTTCCATTAGACTCTTACCACAACTGGATGTATTTCCAAGTGCTCCTCCAGGATAAACAATCCAGTCAGGTGCATTCCATTTAAGGTATTCCAATGCTCTGTAAACAATAGTCTTTTGCCCCTCAATCCTAAATGGATTTACAGAATTAACGGTATATCCTCCTATTTCCTTTGCCTTTTCCAGTGAAGCAGATAAAGCATCATCAAAATTCCCTTTGATTTCTATTATCTGAGCACCAAATTGATATGCTTGGCTTAATTTTCCAGGAGCTATCTGACCTGCTGGTATGTAAACATCACATTCAATATTTTCATTTGCTGCATACATAGCTGCAGATGCAGAAGTATTACCAGTAGAAGCACAAATTATTTTTTTTATATTTGCAAGCTTTGCGTGAGTTACCGCTGCAGCCATTCCATTATCTTTAAAGGAACCACTTGGATTGTATCCTTCTGGCTGAAGCCACAAATTTTCTTGGGAAAGACCAACAAAATCTGCTACCTTTGACATGTGATACGGTTTTGATTGTCTACCTTCGGCACCATCTAATGAAACAAGATGAGTTGCACAGTCCTCTAAACTATCAGAATCTATTTGGCAAAAATTTATTAATTCACGAAATCGCCAAACTCCGCTTTCATTAAAGATGCTGCCCTCTGGATTTCGTCTCTGATAAAATAATTCTTTAAGTGATGGTGAGGGGTCTATTTTGTATTTTACATCAAGAAGATGTTCTTTTTCACATTCTATTCTTGTTGATTCTATTTTATACTCTAAACCACATGATGGGTCTATACATTTTAGATATGCATTTTGTTTCATGAATACATACGCATGTGTGATTCTTTTAAATTTAAATCAAGTTAATAAAAAAAATTCTCCTTAAGCAAACGGTCACGTGGTGGGTATAGTCTTAGTTTTACGATTTGGTCCCGAACGAATGTGGAAGTTTATACAACATTTGCAATTATTTTTGAGGCAATCATCTTCTTTATAATGACCACAAATTCCACACTCACAATGCGTTTCCATAATCTTCTATCATCATTATGAAATATAATAAATGCGCCACATTTTTCTATGTCTAATAACTCAAAAAAAGCTACTTTTTTGATTTCGACCTTTTACTAGCTGGCTTCTTTCCTTTTTTAGGAGATTTCGCAATTTTTTTTGGATGCTTTTCTTTTAGGGTTCTTTCAGTTTCAGCAGTCTTTTTCTCAACTGCATCCATTATTGCCTGAATAACATCATCTAACTCATTATCAGAAGCACGAGGATCTGCCCCTTGTGAAATCTGGTTAATAGTATCGGAAATTTCAGAGCTTAGTTCTTCAAAACTCTGAGGATCCTCATAGGCTGTGTTATATAGTGATTTTAGATGCATAGTTTGCATAATTATCTGGTCAGTTAAGTTCAATCGAAACTTTTTCCCATGAATTGAGATCTCCCGAGTTATCATATTTGTCCTTGACAGTATTGTCTCATAAATATTTCTGTAATTAAATTTGGAAATAAATTTAAATTATCGCAAGGAAGTATTGGTCAAAACAAATACTATATTCTATATCACAATGTAGTCTAATGCCATTGCATCACTCAGCAATACAGTATGCTTTGTATAAATGACATATCCACTTTTAATATCTGTTACAGATAACCATCTATTTGTAGAAGAGTAATGCCGGGTTTCTTTCATTTCTTTTTCAATTAACGATAGATCAAATTCCCCTTCTTCCACTTGTTGTGTTTTTAGATGTTTTATAGTAAGGAGAATCTTTTTTACTTTGGCCCTATCACCAAATTTCCACCTAAGAGGATATTGTTCGTCTTCAACTTCTAGAACTTTAATTTTTATCTCTTTAGTACCCATTGCATCATGACTAACTAACATTCTTTCATCTACATAATTCTCAAAATCCATATACATAATTATGAAAAACCATATTAAAGAATAGATCGATTTATCGATTAAATGGCATTTTTTGTTCTTTAAGTAACATCTTGCTTCTTTTTCCTTCCTTTGTTAGGTAGGTCTTTCCATCATAGGTACAAACTAGATTAGAGGGAAAGGTGGATTCATGACATACTTTGTAAAATTCTCGTAACTCCCTTTTCTGGTATTCACCATTCCCAATCCGCTTTTTTGAGAGAAATTTAAACGCAAGAATGACTTTTCGATTTTCGTACAAATCGAAGGCATGTATCCATTTCTGACATCGTTCAATCTGATCTGGGGGGACGTAAAGTGATGTTCCAGTACCAGATTTAGCCTCAATCGTAAATACAGATTTGTATTTAGTACTTATTGCAAAAACATCCGGCAAGCCTGTACTTGGAGAACCAAGCCTAAACGCCTGCCAACCGTCTAACCGATTAAAACGTTTTACAAGTGTATCCTCCCAATTATATCCACGCTGTCTACGAGTCCTGGCAATTCTTTTATTTTTCAACGATTGAAAATTTTTGCTTTTCATTGTCTCGGAATATGCTATCGTAATCTTAGGATGAGGTAGTTTTTTTATTCTGTATTCTTTTTGGGATGACAACACTGACAATCGACGATATCAAGTATAGAATGCCAGGTAATTACATAATGACCTTTTTATTTTGATTCCAAGCTTAAATCTAGAACTTTGATGAACTTACGTAGGATCATTGAGTTTTAATTTTGAAGACAAACCTTTCAGATCCATTAAATCCACATTCTGTTAGGAGTAAAGATTGGCCTATCTTGAGATCATAATGCTTAGTGTCTAATGTTCCAACGACTCTAATGCCATCTTCAAATTCAGCAATACAAAAAATCTGATCACCCTTTTTTGAAAATTCAACTAGCTTAGCATCTGGTGTAATTTGTCGCCAAGTTACACTTTGAAAGCATTTGCTACAAAATTCACTTGGGGGCCATACAAGCTGGTTGCATTTTTTACATTCGCTACAAACAAAATTTCCTTTTTTGAGTTCAATTTCGAACCTAGTCATGCTTCCATAATTATAATTGTGGATGAAGTTGCAGCAGCAGACATATTTTGTACAAGCCCAACGTTAGCTGGAAAAACCTGCCTTTTTCCTGCTTTTCCTGAAAGTTGTTGTGTAATTTCTATAATTTGTGCAACGCCAGTAGCACCAAGAGGATGACCAGCGCCTATTAGGCCACCACGAGGGTTAATTTTTTTATCTTGGGTTTCATACAGAGTTTTCACGTATTCTTTTCCGTTTCCCTTTTCTACAAAACCTAGATCCTCCAAGCCCATCATTTCAAATATAGTAAAAGCATCATGTAGTTCAACTACATCAATATCGTGAGGATTCTTTTTTGACATTCCAAATGCATCGTGTGACGCAGTTATAGTTGAATTCATCGATGTTAGCTCCACACTCTTTGTAAAGCTCGCTGACTGTGTCTTTTGACCTATTCCAGTAATCCATACTGGAGAATCTGTAAAGTTTCTAACACTTTCCTCTGACGCCAACAAAATTGCTGCTGAACCTGCACAAGGCATTGAACAGTCTAAGACCCTAAGATCTTCTGTCAGATTTTTTGATTTCATTACATCTTCAATAGAATATTCTTTATTCGAGTATGCATACGGATTCTCTTTTGCATTTTTGTGGTTCGTTACCGAAACATATGCCAAATCTTGTTTTGTGGTACCATATTTTCTCATGTGGGCTTTGGTGAATAAGGAAGCCCAATAGATTGGGTGTTTATATTCACCACGAGAAACGTCCCAATTTAGTACATTTCCAGGGTTGTCAGCTTTTTCTGCTCCTATCACTAACGCAACATCAGCCAAACCAGATCTTATGTAAGAAAACGCAGAGACCAATGTATTTGCACCAGAACTACACAAACTTTCAACTGAATGCGAAATTTTTGGACAAATGCCAGCGAGTTCTGATATTATGCTAGCAAGATATTTCGTATTGTCATTAGTAGAAACTAAAACAGTGTCGATATCTTTCTGTGTTAGATTTTTTGTATCATCAAATAATGATTTCACTGCTGGCAACATAAGTGACTCAATTGGCTTTTGTTCTTTTGTGAACTTTGCGAGGCCGTATCCAGCTATTGCAACTTTTCTCATTTTTCAACCTCAGAAAACGCTGATACCAGAAATTCAAAAGATTCCTTTGCATCTCCAATTGGGTTAAACTGCATTATGGGCAGATTTACTCCAGCATCCACAAATCTTTTTAATTGCTTTCTTGATTCTTCGGCATCTCCACAGATAGTCAAAGATTCAAGCATAGAATCAGGAATCAATTCAAAATTGGAAGTTAATCCAGATTTTAGAAATTCCTGATATACATTTTCAGTTTCTTTTTTGAAACCATTTTTAGCTAGAAAGTCTCGATAAATTTTTGCGACTGATATGTAAAACGCTAAAGTTTTTTTTGCCTTACTCACAGCTTTTTCTTTGTCATCAGATACACAAGTAATGAACTGACTTGCAACATCAATTTTTTTCTTTGATTGCATCTTTTGAATTGTATCTTTTAATTCTGAAAATGGTCTTAGGTAAAATATTACACCATCCGCAACATTCCACGTTAATTCAACCATTTTTTGATTTACTGCTGCCAGATACACTGGAATCTTGTTCCGTGTAGGTTTGATAAGTAACGCAAAATCTTTCAAATGAAAGAATTTCCCATTATAATTGACCTTATTTTTAGATAGGATCAGTCTGATAATTTCAACATATTGTACAATAAGATCGCTGCTTGTACCTAGACCTAAAATTAGCTTACCTTCAGAAATAGTATCTAGTGTTGCAGCACCCATTGCAATTACTGATGGACTCCTTGAATAGATATTGACGATCGATGAACCAATCTTTGCATTTTTTGCAATCCTAGACACTGCCGACATCATCGAAAATCCTTCCATGCCCCAAGTTTCAGGAATCCAAATCGAATCAACAGAACGCGTAGACAATATCTTAGCGCACTCGAGAACCTCATTTACTGATAATAAAGAGCCGAGGCTATACCCTAATCTCACACCAAGTCACTTCACAAAATGACTTGCTTTCATCTCGCTTGCACAATCTTCAATGGATTTGTATGAATCTATAGAATGCCAAAAAACGTCAACATATTTTATTGAATTTAATAATCCTTTTTTTGCGAGCTTTGGAAATGCAGTTTTTTCTATATCACCTTTCTTAGGCAGGTGAGAAAATACATTCCTTGAAAGATGGTACAGACCTGCATTCATCCACTCATTTGGAATTTGAGATTTTTCGCTAAAGTTCTTTGCTTTGTTATCTTGTAATTTCATTCTACCAAACGACGTCTTTAATGGAATTGCTGCAATCGAATTTGGTTTTAATAATCTAATATCCAAATTTGTAATTACATCTCCATTCGCTACAAAGAAACTATTTCCTTTAACAAATTTTTTTGCTTTTTTTATTGCTCCGCCAGTTCCTAATGGTGTTTTTTCAATGGAATAGTGAATTTTTACTCCAAGATTTTTTTTCCCGTCAAGATAATTCTTGATTTGTTCACTTTTGTAACCACAGCAAATAACAAATTCATTAATTCGAAATTTTTTAAAATATCTAATTTGCCATTCTATTATAGGCACATTGTTTAATGGTATCAAAGATTTTGGTACCAAATCAGTTAATGGTTTTAGTCTCTTTCCTTTTCCGCCGGATAAGATCATTACTAGCACAAAGTCAGGCCGAGGTTTTTAGAATTAAATCCTTCGTCAAATAACCAATTTTTATAGGATTCAGTC
This sequence comes from Nitrosopumilales archaeon, assembly GCA_016838825.1. Taxonomy (GTDB): domain Archaea; phylum Thermoproteota; class Nitrososphaeria; order Nitrososphaerales; family Nitrosopumilaceae; genus JAEHKU01. The sequence continues at coordinate 9,375 of JAEHKU010000037.1, forward strand.
TGTATGATTTTCTTTCTTTTCCGTAATATAGTAGTGTAATAGCTTCATTTTCTTGACTTAATCAAGTTCGTATCAAATGCCATTCAATTATTCATTTGAAACGTAGTAGTGTAATTCAGTGTAGCAATCTACACAATACTCTTTTTCATTTGTATG
>JAEHKU010000038.1 GCA_016838825.1 Nitrosopumilales archaeon
AATCAAGTAGCTCCGCAGAAGTTGGATTAAGATCTGCCTTTTTATCCAATAGGTTTTGGACCCAAATCCAATTTATCTGATTAAGTAAAGGTTTGTTGCCTTCGTCCCCTGCACGAACCTTATCGCGTAGCTCTTTAGGTTGTTGGTTAAACCACTCTTCGTAAGTTCTACCCATGGACAAATGTTCTTAGCTTACACTAATTAAGTCTTTTGTAAATTATTTAACAAAAATAATTTAATTCAGTTTTTAAATGAAAACCTTTTAAGTATACTTTAAAAGATTTGATTCTTGCAGATTAAAGTTCTAGGTGCAGCAAGACAAGTTGGTCGATCAGGGTTTCAAGTCAATTGTGAAAATGCAAATTATCTTTTAGATTACGGTGTGCTTTTTGGTAGACCTCCCCAATACCCAATTCACGTGAGACCTCGAGATATAGATGCAGTTGTCATAACACACGCGCACCTTGATCATTCTGGAAATGTTCCTTCTCTTTTTGTTAATGGAAAAAGTGATGTTTATGCTACTTCTCCAACTTTTGATCTTTCTAACTTGCTAATTACAGATATGCTCAAGCTCGAAAGGGAGGCACACCCATTTGGTATTCCTGAACTCAACAATATGATGAACCATGCAAAAAATATTGGATACAGAGAAAAAATAAAAATTGGAAATTCATCTATTGAATTACGTTCTTCAGGACATGTAGTTGGCGGAAGTACAGTATTAGTAGAATCAGAAAATAAAAGACTCTTCTATACTGGTGATATCAATCCAAAAGGTTCTCGTATGGTAGCAGAAGCAGATCTAGATTTTGGAGAAGTAGACTTGTTAATTACGGAGAGTACTTACTCGCAGACTGAGCAGATGCAGAGAAAGGAAGTAGAGGAAGGATTTATTGAATTTGTAAATGAAGTAATGGATAGAAAAGGAACGCTTTTTGTACCAGCATTTTCAGTTGAAAGATCACAAGAAATAGCATGTGTCTTGAACGCATTTGGATTTAAACACAAAGTTGTCATGGATGGTATGGCACTAAAAGTAAATGAAATAATTTTGCGGTATCCAGAGTTTCTTCGTGATCCTAAATTTATTTCTGATTCAATTCATAAGGCTATTTGGATAAAAAATGAAAAAGAAAGAAAAATTGCGTCAGAAGAACCATGTGTAATAATATCTCCTGCAGGAATGTTAGTGGGTGGTAATGCCATATATTATCTACAACAACTTGCGTTTAATAAAAAAAATGGGATTGCACTAGTTTCCTATCAAGGAGAAGGTACTCCCGGAAGAAAGCTGCTTGAAAGTGGTCTTATTTCTTCTAGAGGCAAAAACGTAAAAGTAAATGCCGAAGTCAGACAATTCGAATTCTCAGGACACGCAGACCGAAATGGATTATTTGAACTTGTGAAAGGAATAAAGGGAAATCCAAAAGTTTTGACAGTACATGGAGATAGTAATTCCTGCGTAAATTTTGCTGAAGAGATACATGAGCGATTTGGGCTAGATGCACATTCTCCTGAAGTAGGAGAAATAATTTCTATTTAAGATGAGAACTAGCAGAATAAACATTGATTATACAATAAATAGTGGTCAGGTTTTTCTTTGGGAAAAAATTGATAAAAACTGGTACGGAATTAATGGAAAAGAGATTTTTTGTATTAGACAGAATCCTTTCAAACTCAGTTCATCGACAAAAAAGTCAAGTGATTTATTTAGGCAAACAGATAATGTCGAAAAGATTTTAAAAAATATTTCTAAGGATGAGATTGTTAGAGCATCAACAAAAAAATTTCAAGGTTTACGACTCATTAGACAGAATCCATTTCAATGTTACATATCATTTATCTGCTCATCAAATACTAATATTAAAAACATAAAACAAATGTTACAAAAACTTTGTAAAAAATTTGGAAGACAAGTAAAGTTTGAAGAGAAATATTTTTTTACATTTCCTGATCCACAAACACTTGCTAACGCTAGTTTAAGGGACTTGTTGTCGTGTGGACTTGGATTTCGAGCAAAATCAGTAAAAAAAGCGTCAAAGGATGTTATTGTAAAGAAAGTTGACTTTGATCACTTGAAAAAAATTGATTACATAACAGCAAAAGAAACTCTTAAGAGTGTAAGAGGAATAGGAAATAAAATAGCTGACTGTATTCTTTTATTTTCACTTGAAAAACTCGAGGCATTTCCAATTGATAGGTGGACTTGGAGAATTCTGAAAAAATATTATTCAGAAAAATTTGAATTGCAAAATAAAACACTAACTGAAAAAAAATATGAGGAGATTCATGAAAAAATTGTTGAATATTTTGGGCCTTATGCTGGATATGCACAACAATTTCTTTTCAAGATGGAAAGAGATCTGAATCAAAAAAAGTGGTTGTAAAAACCCTTAATATGTCAACGGCGTGCAAAATTTTTGGGCCCGTAGCTCAGCATGGATAGAGTGTTGGACTTCTAATCCAATGGTCAAGGGATCGAAGCCCTTCGGGCCCGCTTTTATGTTAAACTATAGGATGTGTTCTATTGCCTTTTGGATGTCTCCAGCATTGATCACTTTTGCTTCCATCATTGCCTCAAGTAGTCTTAGTACTAGCAATTCTCCAGTTGCACCTGCAATAGTTTGTGGAACAATCACACATACGTCATGCACAATCACAGTAACTTCGTTATCCTTGCCGCCCTGCCAGCTTCGAGGGATACCAATATAGTAATAGTTCGCATCCTGGTTGCTTAGATCTTGATATAAAACTTCAACCATGAAACCATAAGAATAAGCCATGATAAAAATCAAGTCCAAGTTATTTATTATTAGGACACAGTACGATATTTATGAAAGACATTGAGTTAAAACTAGAATCTAAAAATATCACTCCACATTATGAGATAAAAGGAAAAATTCTAGTCGGATTTACTGGACGATATGATGGGATTGTTATAAACACCCAGATCCTTAATTCTAATCATCTAATAACCTACAAATCATATAATGGAAAAAAAATTACACAAAATCATTCTCGGTTGTTCATAAGTAAAGATAGTATGCCTAACAACGTTGCAGACTTTACTGCTACTATAGACTTTGAACCTGATCATCCTCATGATGTCAAGTTTCGAGTATCCATAATTGAACAACACAAAGAAATAGAAAGTGATATACAGTTTGCGAAACTTTTTGTTTAGAATCTTGACTCTTTAATTATAATTGTGCCTGTCATCCATGGATGTGGCTCACAATGATATGCAATTTTTACAGCCTCTGTAAATAAAAACTCGTAAGTCTCACCTGATTTTATAACACCACGTGAACCAAATTCACCACTGTAAGCATCTTCATGTGGTAAGTCTGGTGTCACTGTATGAGGAGTCTCGTCTATGTTAGTCCAAATTATTTTGTTATCTATACCAAGCTGAAGTCTAACTAGCTTTGGCATAAAGTTATCCTGTTGTTCCGCACTTGCTGAACCTGGAATCATGTCAATTTCTATTACCTTTATAGGATTAAGAATTGCTTCTTCAATCTCAGGCTTTTCAAATTTTTCTGGAAGGTAAAAAAGTTGATAGTATGAAATGCTAGCTGCCATGGCAACTATCAGAACAATTATTCCAATTCCGTAAACATGGCTTGAGGTTACAACGCTCAATATCCGTGCATGCTTTTTACAAGTCTTATAAAGCTTCTTTAAGATAAGATTTGAAAATAAATTATAGTTTTTTCAGATCTTCTGAGCCTATCGTAGTTTTGTTAGGATCTGAAATGGAATCCATTTTTACTTGAGGGGGAATTGCTTTGGGAGCTTCTTTTTTTCCTACGTCGGATAGTTTTGGTGTAGAAACTTTTTCAGATACTGGTTTTGTTTTCTCTTTTGGAATTGCGGGAGCAGGTGGTGGAGGAATTTTCTTTGATTCATTCATCGCGTATCGGTAAACGTGGAAAAGGGCCGCAAATACTATTAAGATTATTCCTGTAAGGAACAAATTAAAATTCTTCATTCCAGTAATAGCTGCATTATAAGCTGCAATGTTTAGGTAGACTTGAAATGCTAAGAGTGCAACTATAATCCAGCTGAGCCACTTACCTGATAATTTAATTTCTGAGACTTTTTTTGGACCATTTGATGCTGCAAGCTTTGATTTTCTTTCTGATTCTTTGGCCATCTTAATCATCATGTAAGTGAAGCCAAATGACAGAGGAACGAGTAAAATCATTACCGAATAGAAGAATATTGGATCTATGACCAATCTCTCAACTAATGGCATTGTTACATCTGGTGATATGTAGAAACCCCAGTATGTCGTAACCATAATTTGTGCAATTCCAGTGATTCCAATCGCAGTAATGAAAGGTCGGTCTTTCCACGAAAACTTCTTGTACCTATCAATGAACGGTGTAAGCATAAGTGCTAAGATGAATAACCCTGGCCATAGTACACCTGTCACAAACTTATCGTACTGAGTTCTCAGGAACGCGTAAAGTCCAGTAAGATACCATTCTGGTACTGTGATACCCGGTGGTACAGTTGGTTCAAACTTGAATCCAAGGTCAACTGGAAAGACCCCTCCTGTGATAAAAACTGCTCCTGAAATAGCCATAACCATTGGTACGTCAAAAACTAAGAATCGTGGCATATGGAAAAACATCAATCCTAACATAACAACTGGAAGAATGAATACATGTTGAGCATAAAATCTCAGCACAAAATCTGCAAATCCTGAACCAAACATCGACTCACGGATTGTAGAGCCAACAATAGGTATTGAGTTAGTTAGTGATGCAGCAATACTAATTGCAAGCTCGGCTCGTTCACTGAAAATGATATCATAACCAGTAAATGCTTCAAGTATTGTTAAAGTTCCAAGTATTACACCAGTGACCCAAAGAATTTCGTTTCGAATCTTGTACCGTCCACTGAAATATTGGTAATACATATGTAGTATTGCTAGTAAAACCATCGCGTTTGATGCATGATAATGTATATTCCTAAGATGAAATCCATATGGAACTTTATCGTTAATTTTTGCGACACTGTCCCAAGCTCTGTCTAGTATCGGCTCATAATAGAACATCAACAGAGCGCCCGTTATTCCGAGAATGATGAACATGATGAATGTCAGCATTCCAAGAAATCCAAATGGACTTACGAATCTAGATGGAACTGAAAATTTAGTGGCAGTGAAGATTGTTCTCTCTAGTCCATCCCATACCCAGTAAATGAATAAAACGAGACCGTTTCTACGCTTTAAGGAAACGACCGTATGCTACAACTCCATTATCATTTACTCCAAACTTTGCAGGTAAAATGTTAATAAAACCATCCTTATCTGCCTCCAACGTAAGTTTGGGAAGCACATTTGAAGGCGCTGCCTGTAATGATGCAGGTCCTGCAAATGCTTTACCAGTGCCAATATCATACATACTCCCATGACATGGGCATTCTATTCGCTTTCTTCCCTCTTCAGGCCAATACTTCCAAAGACACCAAAGGTGTAAACAGATTTTACTATAAGCAACGAAAGAAGTTATGCTGATTTTGGCACCGCCACGTTCTTCAGGAAATCTAATCAGGTCCCATTTCCTAAATGCTTCTTCGTCTAGGACTCTATCTCCAGTCTTTGGATAGGTAATGGTCTCAGCATGATTTATTGGGAATGTCTTAATGTTTGCTTGAGTACCATCTTCTAACATAGCCTTTGCTTTGGTCAGATTCTGAAGATCTGGGTTTGGCATGAAATTTCCCCAAGGAACAAATGGTGCAAACGTAAGTGCAGTACCACCTGCAGCAAGTAACTTCAAAAAGTCACGTCGAGACAGTTCATTCTTCCCAGTAGAATGCTGATCCGACATGGTTAGCTGTCGTTGTCGAAAAATTGCATATAAACCTTGTTTCGATTTTTTCTTAAAATTCTAACTTTCTTTGTTATTAACACAATTAAAATAACACCGATCGTGATTCCAACAATTATTCCAATTGTTAGTAAATTGTCTTGGTCACTAGTCTTTGTTTCTAGTACAGATACCGTAGTGTTGTCGATATTCACAGTAATGAATTCCGATTTTTTGTTTCCTGCCTTGTCATTTGCTAAAACTTTGATGTCATAGCTTCCATCTTCTACTGTTTTTGTATCAAATTTGATTGATGTTTCATCTGATATTATATCACCATTAGGGAGTGTAACTATAATCCCATCAGATTCTGCCAAGTTTTGCTCCGTTATTTTAAGATCAACTGTAATAGTACCAGAAATGGTTGAGCCATTTATTGGCGACTTGAGAATTATGGCTGGAGGTAAGTTGTCTACTATGAATGAGAACTCTTCTGTAGTAGTATGTCCAACTGTATCACTCACAAATATCTTAAGTGTATGCGAATCGTCTGTTAGTAGATCTTGAGGTATAGAAAATTCTGTTGTGTCAGTTGGCTCAAATTCATTTCCATCTAGATAGAATTTAATAACATCTACATTCTTTTCTATTATTTCTGGTTCAATGTTGAACATGCTACTAACAAATTTCGGAAGATCAAGTAATATCTGAGGTATTGTTACATCAGGTAATATGGTTGAAAACTTTGCAGCTACATCAAATGGTTCTGCTAATTCGTTGCCACCAAACAATGTAGAGTGCATTAATAGCGTATAAGTTCCTGTTTGATTTATTGGGGCGAACATCACAGTTGACGTTTCATCTTTATTTTTAATAGGATAGAAACCACCACCCTGACTGAATGAGGTTATACCAAGCCAGTCACCTGTTGGCCAATTACTGAAATGACCAAGTACTCCTGCCGGTACGTTTGTTTGTACTATCCTTCCTTGCGGATCTATGAAAAATACTGAAAAGTTTGTGTCCTCATCTTCCCAAGAAATATCAATTGATGCTGCATTTATCGTACTGTCTTGAATATCAAAATAATATTGTCGCCAGTCACCAGCATTGTACCTGTTAACCATATCAAATGCGCCATTGATATAACCAGGTCCATAAAGTACATCTTCTTCTTGCGAACCTGTTATTACAGTAATTGTGTCTTTTGCCTTGACTTCTTTTTTAATTGCATACGACACTGGAACGTTTACCGAGTGTGTATCTCCTTCAAATTTGATGAATCCTTGATAAACACTTGGTAGAGAATTTAGAGGTACAACTATAGTTGCAATTACATCAGATGTAGCATTTGGTGGTACCTCAACACTCCTTTTATCAATCCATATGGTATCCCATGTATTTTTGTTGTAATAACTTGCAGTAAGGATATAGTTCATTGAAGTTGCATTCTTTTGTATATCACCAAACCAGTAAGAATATTTTTTTGGTACAGGATAAATTCCAACTACCGGTGTGTTTTCAATCTTTGAATTGGGATCTGAGACTCGTATTTCTTGTACAGTACCCCATGATCCTCCTCGATTTATCAAAGAAAGTTCATCGCTTGTAATCTCAGTTTTATTGTTTTTGTCATGCCAATCATAGAGATAAAGGGAAGAGATCCTCAGGTCATTTGCATACAAATCGTCTGTCTTGTTCATGAATGTAGAAAATGGAAAGTTTACATTAAGAATCATTAAAGATGCATCGTCAGGTATCTGTTCAGGTTCATCATAAAATGATGCAAGATCTTCAAATTGTTTAATGTCCTCGAGATGAACGTAGTTAGGTCTAAACACATCAGTCTTGTTTAAAATTGGGTCTTGAAGTAGAACGTTGGTAGTTCCGTTAAATTGTGTTCTTTTGATCAACTCTAGTTTTTCCGGTTTTATTTTCACTTGTATGGTACTGTTTGTTGGATTCTCTATGGTAAATGTTGTAGTGGTTCTTTCTCCTGGAAATAGTCTACCACCAAACCAAGAAGTCAAAAATAGAGTCTCATCATTTAGCTGGAATTTTTCGATTCCGAACGAAGAAGAATTAACTGCATTAATTCGAACATCTAAGATTTTCTTAATGTTAGAATATGAAGCATCATTGTAAACAATAAAGGTGCCCTCATTTCCCTTTACAAAATCAACTGCCTTTTCTACATTTACAAGCCCTGATCCTTGGGTAAATGGATCATTTTCAAGGTCTGTAGCAGTTGACATCAAAATATTCTTGATTCTAAGGGGATCGTATTCCTGAGACTCTTCATTTAGACTCTCCATCAAAATAGCAGCAGATCCTGCAACAAGCGGTGCAGACATACTTGTCCCACCAAATAAACCAAAAGGATCTGTTGCATTTTTGTTCATCTTTGTGATACTTTTTGGTGTAAAGCTGTATGCACCAATGCTCATCAAGTCTGGTTTTGGATCACCAATGATGGAAGGGCCTCTACTTGAAAAGTCTACAACTTCATTTGAATGGATAGTTGTGTTTCCAAATCTGGGCTGTTCTTTGAAGGGCCCATAACCAACAAAGACATTGTTTGTTGTGGCACCGACTGATATGCCGTATGGTGATGCACTAGGAAGACCAAGTGTGCCGTAACCATGTCCTGAATTTCCTGCACTACTTACCATAAGTACACCAGGATAATCTTTATCGATAGAACCAGGTACCATGAGTGTACTCATTATCAACGATAAAATGTCAAGACCTGGAGCAGATTGAAGATTAGGAAAATTCGAAACTCCCCAACTGTTTGATAAAATATCAACTCGAGGTTTTCCATTAAACTTCCAATTTTCTTCTTCAAAGTCAAATCCTGCGGCCCACAACCATGCAAATAGCGTATCACCAAACCACAATGCCTTGATCGGTACAATCTTTGCACCAGGTGCAACACCTTTTATGAAATATTTTTTTGTGCTGTTGTAAATGTCATACTCTTGCGTTCCCTTTGAGGTTATGGTTGCTGCAGTACCTGTTCCATGACCTACCATGTCAGTCATTATACCAAAGTAGTTCCCCTCAGGATCCATTGGTTGCAAGATAGTTC
>JAEHKU010000039.1 GCA_016838825.1 Nitrosopumilales archaeon
ATTAAGTGAAATAGATGCCAATAGCAATACTTCCAGATATTGACGAACAGAGATGTATAGGATGCGCACTTTGCGTAGAAATTTGTACAACTCTTGGACCTGATGTACTTCGTGTAAAGCCCGTAGAGGGTTGGAAGAGAGGTAAGGCATTTGTCTTTTATCCAGAAAGATGTATCTCTGATGGAGCATGCATTGGTGTATGTCCAACAAAGTCAATCTTTTGGATGAGACCAATGACATACACAGCTGGTCAACCAGTACCTCTTCATAAGAACGGAGTATTCGTTAAAGGTTGGGCAGAAGACGCCGCCTTATAGGCGACTAGTCTGTTCGACATTTTTTCTTATTTTAAATTTTTAGAGATTTCTTTTTGATTTTCTTTGGAAGCATTTTTGTGTAGAATTTTAGGAACTTATCATCGGTAGCATATACGTATTTGAAGTTGTTTTTGGAAAAAAACTCATTCCACGTCTTTGTGAACTCTGAAAAGTCTTGTGGCTGATGACTATTTCTTGACATGACAAAATGGGCTGAGGGGTACAAGTCGGAAATTTCAAGGGGAATTAGTCCAAGAAAAGGATTGAACTGACAGAATTGTACATTTTGGTTTGCAAATTTCTTTTCCAACTTTTTATATTCAGCAGAGAGATAAAATGGTCTAAGCGTAGTATCAGGTAATATCATAAGAATATCTCTTTTTGTCCTGAATCTCCTCACAGCTCTGTGATATGATATAATTTCTGGTCGGAACTGATCTTCTTTTGAAAAAAGAAAGACAGCTTTTTCCTTGAACCGAGGAGTTGTATTTATAAAAAAATCATGATTTTTTGTGAAAACTTGAATTATTTCATATAGCTTGGGATGTGAATGAGCCTTTTTTAGAACATATTCCCATAATCTTCCTTCTAAAATTGCTTGTTTAACTCTGTCAACTTCACTTTTTATAGTTAGTAAGTTGTGAAGGCCAATTATATCAATACGGTCTTTTTTGTCTAGTTCACGAATCTCTTTTGGGGTATACTTGGAGCAAATTTCACAATTACATGAAAAATAAGTAATTTTATCAAGTCTTAAGGTTCGATCTTCTGTGATATATCTATCATCTTTTGCGTATAATATGTAGGATGCCGAGTCGAAGGTATCACATCCAAGTGCTACCGCCAGAGGAATAGTCAAAGGATGACCAGCACCAAAAAGATGCAATGGAATTGAACTAGGCATTTGTTTCTTTGCTGTAATTATCATATTAGCAAGAATCACATATTCATAAGATTCCATTAGTTCTACTGGACTACCAAGCGCTAACATTTTGAAACCGTATTTGACAAGTGCTCTCGTAGATTTCTTGACAAGATCAAAGTGTTCACTTCCCTGAATTGGCCCCACCCACATTGGATCAGTTTCCTTACTCTCTTCCAATGTTTCTTTTGAAACTCTCAAAGTTTGTTCAACAAAAGATTTTGCTTTTGCCTTACCTAGACCATAACTTGTAGGCTTGTCAAGAGGTATGGCAATATCAGTTTCTAAGTTCCGTTCAAATGATGCGATATCTTTTGGTGTGATGTCTACCTTCCCATATTCTAAAACCTGATAACCACCAGAGTCCGTCATAATAGCTCCATCATAATTTATTATGTCATGTATTCTACCTGCTTCTTCTCCGAAATGTTTCCTTGTTATGTATGCGTTTGTTATCACAAGATCAAAGCCAATTTCTCGAATTTTTTTTGATGGAATCGTTTGTTTTACTGGATGAATCACTGGTACAAATGTAGGAGTCTCAACCTTACCATGTTTTGTGTATAGAATTCCAATTCTTCCTGCAAGATCATTTTTTTTAATCTCGAACAATTTACAATATTCAATATATGGTTCATTATTAAACTAGTGTGAAAAAAATTTGTTCAAATCATTTCTCTCGCCAACCAATGATAACCAATCTATGATATCACCTCTTGACTTTCGATTGAAAACACTAATTATTTTTTTTATTGTAGAAGATGTTGACCTAGATGAGACATTAATTTCAAAAGTCTTATCACGACCAAATTTTCTTATTGTATCATAGGAAACAATCCCTAGAATTTCACTTCCTAAGTTATCAAGTTGTTTTTGATTAGAGTATTTTCTTTTTTTGTAAATTAATGCAAGTTCATACGGATTTTTCCGTAGAACAATTGCTGTTTCAACTTGTTTTTTTGGAATGATATGTGGTGCAAGATGACCTACTATAATCGAATTTCTTGGAATTCTTTTAGCCATGATTTTTTTTAGTTCATTAATATTAACATCTAATGACTCTGCTTTTTTTTCAAAAAGTCCTGTTTCAATTACTATTTTGTTAATATCAATAATTTCAATCTCTAATTTCTTTGCGATTTTTTTTGTAATCGAATGTTTACCTACACCAGGATTCCCAGTAATTACATTTGCCAATACGTATGATCAAATTGAATGGGTTAAACAATTTTTGGAATACTAATATGAGTATTTACTGGATAGACTGCATGCAAATTGGTCTACTAGGAAAGACAAATGTTGGTAAATCCACTTTTTTTTCAGCTGCAACTGAAACACTTGTTCAGATTGGAAATTATCCTTTTACAACTATAGAACCAAATGTTGGTATTGCGTATGTTAAAACTAATTGTGCATGTAAGCATTTTGGAATAGAGCACAAACACTCACTATGTATTGAAGGAACAAGATTTATTCCTGTGAAGCTTATTGACATTGCAGGTCTTGTGCCAGGCGCACATGAGGGTAAAGGTCTTGGTAACAAGTTTCTTGATAATGCGAGACAAGCTGAAGTTTTAATTCATGTTGTTGATGCATCAGGTTCTACAGATAGCCAAGGTCAATCTGTAGCTGTTGGAACTCAAGACCCTTTACAAGATGTGCAATTCGTTGAGGAAGAATTTGATAAATGGATGTTGCAGATATTAAAGCGCGAATGGCAAAAGCTTGCAAGAGAAACAGAAACTAAAAACATAAAATTAATTCCAACAATAGCAGAAAGACTTAGTGGCCTTGGTATAAATGAATATGATGTTGGTTCTGTTTTACAAAAACTAGAACTTCTAACTAAGAAACCCACTACGTGGAATGATGATGATTTGTTCTTATTTATTAAAGAATTAAGAAATTCAACTAAACCAATGATAATTGCAGCAAACAAGGCTGATTTGTGTACTGATCTGAGTGTTATTGAAGAATTGAAAAAAAAAGGAGCGACAATTGCATGTAGTGCAGAAACAGAATTGGTTTTAAAAAAAGCATCAAAAGCTGGTCTAATTGATTATAATCCAGGCGAAAAAAATTTTAAAATTAAAGATGGAGTAAACATAACTCCAGAACAGAGCAAGGCCTTAGAATTGGTAAAAACAGTTTTAGCAAAACTAGAGTCTACTGGCGTACAACAAATCATACATTCTGCTTGTTTTGATCTTCTTAAGCTCATAGTGGTGTTTCCAGTTGAGGATGAAACCAATCTTTCAAACAAAGACGGTGATATATTACCAGATGCGCATCTTTTACCACTAGGATCCACCGTGAAGGATTTAGCAACTCTTATACATTCGGACCTTGCGAAAGGATTTTTGCATGCGATAGATGTTAAGACGAAGCAGCAGATTAGTGGATCACATCAATTAAGAAATGAAGATGTGATTAAAATTATATCAACATTGAGTAGGGGATAGAATGCTTGGACTTGGAATAGAAAGCACAGCACATACTTTTTCATGTGCAGTAATTGAAAAAAAAGGCACGAGGAGCAAAATTCTCTCTGATGTAAGGAGCATTTATCAGCCACCAGATGGTCAAGGGATTCACCCTCGTGAGGCATCAAGACATCATGTTAAGAATGCTGCGATAGTGCTTTCAGAATGCTTACAAAAAGCAAAAGTGAAAGTTAATGATCTTGATATTATTTCATATGCTGCTGGACCAGGACTTGGACCGTGCTTGAGAGTAGGAGCAGTTGTTGCACGTTCTCTTGCTTTTTACTATAACATTCCTATATATCCGGTAAATCATGCTGTAGGACACATCGAACTTGGAAAAATGCTAACAGGTGCTAAAAAACCACTACTTCTTCTTGTTTCAGGAGGTCACACAATGTTGTTAGTATTTTCATTAGGAAAATGGAGAGTCTTTGGAGAAACATTAGATATAACAATTGGTCAGCTCTTAGATCAATTTGGAAGGTTTGCAGGATTTGCATCTCCCTGTGGAAAAAGAATTGAGGAACTTGCCTCTAAATCATGTAACTATATTGCTCTTCCTTACGTTGTAAATGGAAATGATGTGTCATTCTCGGGTTTACTTTCTGCTGCAAAATTGGAAATATCAAAGGGACTTGAAGACGTATGCTTTTCTTTACAGGAAACTGCATTTGCGATGATTGGAGAAGCGACTGAACGTGCACTTGCATTTACGAGAGAAAAAGAATTACTAGTAGTTGGTGGAGTTGCATCTAACAAGAGACTAGCTGAAATTTTAACTAGTGTTTGTAAAAGACAAGATTGTAAATTTTTTGTGTGTCCAGGCTACTATGCTGGTGATTGTGGCTCTCAGATATCTTTAACTGGTTTGCTTGAATCCTCAGTTAAGAATGGAGTAAAAATAGAAGATACATTTGTAAAACAATCATGGCGTGTAGATTCTGTAGAAATAGCTTATTGATTTTTGTATTCCTCTAACGTTTCCTGTAGTGTATTTAACCAATCACCATTATTAAAAACACCAAATTTGTAGGTTTTTTCACCCTCTTTGGTTTTGGCTTTTACCCAAACTTTTTTTATTAACCATCCTTCTTTTCCTACTTGTAAAACATCGCTTAATGGAATATTTAGAACGGTATCTCCAATCTTCTTTGAAAAATCTGCAATCCTTCCCCTTGTCTTGTCAAACGCTACACGTTTATTGGTCAAAGTAAGAATTCCAGAACCAAAACCATCTTCAGCACAATCTTCTTGTTTTACTTTATGTTCGGATTCTTCCATAACTAGATTTTAATCAATATCCTTATGGTTATAATTTTACTGAAAGTCACTATTCAAAAAAGTAATAATTATTAGCTAACAAGAATTCTCTAAACTACCATGAAGAAAACACTGATAAAAAAAGGCGCAGAAGCAGACATTTACCTTACAAATTGGAATAATGAAAAGGCAATTTACAAAAAAAGAGAACCAAAAGAATACAGGAATTTGATCCTTGATATCAAATTACGAAAACATAGAACCATTCGTGAAGCTGGTATAATGCACGATGTTAAATTATTTGGTATACATGCTCCTTTAGTATATTTTGTTGACACAAAAAAGACTTCAATTTTGATGCAATACATTGAAGGCAATCTAGTCAAAGACTTGCCTGACAGAAAACTAGTAAAAATCTGTAAAGAAATTGGCAGAATAGTAGGAAGAATGCATAAAAGTGGGGTAATGCATGGTGATTTAACCACTTCGAATTTTATCATACAAAAAGACATAATTTTCTTAATCGATTTTGGACTTTCAAGCAGAACAAGAAAGATAGAAGATCATGCAATTGATCTAAGACTATTCAAAGAGGTATTGAACAGCGCTCATACTGCTATAATGGAACAAGGATGGACTAATTTTCTACAAGGATATAAGAGCATTGTAGGTGTTGCAAGAAAAAATCAAGTTTTTTCATATGTATCAATTATTGAGCAAAGAGGTAGGTATGCAACAGTTGTATGATGTATTTTTTGCATCTTCAAATAAGAACAAATACCTAGAAGCAAAAGCGATTTTGTCTAGGTTTGAAATAACATTAGGCTTTTTCAAATGTACATTAAAAGAAATGCAATCAAATGTACTAAAAGAAGTAGCATACCATAAAGTACTTGATGCATTTGATCAATGCTTAAAGCCTGTAATAGTAGAGGATGACGGACTTTTTATCAAGTCGCTTCGTGGATTTCCTGGCCCATATTCTTCTTTTGTCTTTAAAACAATTGGAAACGAAGGAATTTTGAGACTACTCAACACACAAAGAGTGGCAAGGTTTTACTCCGTTATAGCATATTGTGATAAAAAGAAAAAGACATCGTTATTTGAAGCATACATTACTGGAAAAATATCAAAAAAACCTAACGGAAAAAAATGGGGTTTTGATCCTATTTTCATACCAGATGGTAGCAAGAAAACTTTTGCACAGATAGTAAACAAAAATTTTATCTCGCATAGATATCTTGCGCTAAAGAAATTTGCTAATTGGTTTGTGCACAAGCGGCAATAGTTGAGTCTACAAACCTAATCTGGTTTTGAAGTACTACTATCCTTGATACAAAACTTTCATCCATTATTGAAAATATACCACTTTGCTCTGCTAGCTTCGAAGCAATGTACCTTACTTCGTCCATTTCTAGCATATGGGAATGTTCAAGTCTATTAGTTGAACGTCCTATGTGCATGTAAGACTTCAATTCAATGAAATTTGTGTTGGCTCGTTTTACCATCTTCGCAAACGCAGGAATAATTTCGTCACTGTCGTTGTAATTTCTAATTAGGGTGATTCTAAGCACAGTACGCGTATCAAGTTTTGAAAGCATGTTGAGTGAGGTATTCCATCTCTCCCAAGAATCCTTGTATCTTGGTTTATTAATTCTCATAAATGATTCATAATCGGCTGCATTTGTTGAAAGATACAACTGTGTAGGTAAAGCGTTTTCGTCTTGAAGTTTTTGTAACATGTCTGGTTCCTGACCATTTGTCACAAGAAAAATCGACTTAGTTTCAGGTAGTGTCTTTAGATATTTTATTAAATCAGGTAATTTAGGATACATGGTTGGTTCACCTGATAACGATATTGAATAATGCTGTGGTAATAATGATTCGTCAAGTTTTTGTTTATCTTTTCTGGAATCGCCATAATTACCCATGATCAATTTTTTTCGCTCTTCTATTAATTTAGTAACAAGTTCTTCCGGTTCAGCAACTTTTTCTGGTTCCATTTTTAGCGAATCATAAAATTCCATTGGTCTCCAACAATAGATGCATCTATTTTCACAATACATTCCTGCTGGAGAAAATTCCATGCACCGATGTGTTGAAATACCATAAAACTTGTGCTTGTAACAATCTCCTTCGTTTTTAAATGATTTTTTTGTCCAATGACATAATGCTACAGTGGAATGATCAGAAACACCGTACTTTGCTTTCCTTAATTGTTGTACAATTTGTGGTTTTATCCGAATTAGTTCATATTCACTATCAACTGTTTCTCCAGAACAACTCATGTGTAAATTCAGTCACTGGTTTTAATTAATTTTATCCTAAAGTGCTAAAAAATTGCGAAATTATTTCTCAAAACTAAGTACCAATCCATCCAAGTTTACGGAAATATAAGAACATCGATAAGGCAGGAATGGTTGAAACCAGCAAAATGGTTATTAAAGTTGTATATGGACCAAAAACATTCCAACCCTCAGTTTCAATTCCACCTGGTAAATTAACATTCATTCCATAGAATGTTCCTATAACTGTAGCAGGTATTGCTAAAGTAAAGATAATCGTTAAAATTGCTAGAATTTGATTAGATTTTTCTGTGCTAAGCATGAAATCTGTATCTTTGTAGATTTCCATTGTTTCTCTTGATTCCTCGAGTGTTTCTATAACCTTATCAACATGATCAATAATGTCATCAAAATAAAGTGTTAGATCTTCTTCTGTTTTCGAAAACCTTTGAATATTTTTTCCTGTTTCTAAAACTACTCTTTTTAATGAATGCATAATTCTTCTTAAAGTGGTAATTTCTCTTCTTAGTAAAGAAATTTCACGAGCTGCTGATTTTGCCTCATCAAAAACAATATCTTCAATATCATCTAGATTACCCACAATTTTTCTTGAAGTGTGAAGCAAATCATCAACTAATACATCGATTATTTCATGTAGCAAAAATCCTGTTGACCTTCCCATAAGCCGCACTTTTCGTTGCGGATCTAAATTTTTCTTACACATACTTATCATATCAACAAGAGGCTTAAGATCTCCTTGATGTATTGAAACAAGATAGTCATTACCAATGAAAAAAGAAAGTTGACTGAATTTTGGCATGCCTTTTCTTGTTCCAAGTGGTGGGAAATGAAGAATAAGAAATGCATGATCTTCATAACTATCTAGTTTAGGAAGTTCAAACTTTGTCATGCAGTCTTCAACATTAAGCGTGTTGAAATGATATTTTTTTTCAAGTTTCTCAACATCTGTACGATCGGGGTTTTGAAGATCTATCCATGAAAATTTGTCACCTACAATTGTTTCAATATGACGTTCAACAGCTTCGCTAGGCTCCGTCTTCCGGCCCGGGTGAAGTTTACTTGTAATAAAGTCCTTTTTCAAATCAAATTTTTTGATTTTTATTCAAATTTAAAGGTGATTAAGGATTGTAGTATTATTCTATAGAACAAAGTTAAGAATATTTTTTATTTCCAAGGCATTAAGTAAATAGATCCATAAAACACTAAAATTACTGCAATTCCCATTGAAACAAACCAAAGTGTACCTTTTTTCATTAATACAATAATCTTTTTCTTATAATAATAAACATTCAGCTATTACACAAAACCCAAGACATGAAATTTTGTGTAGTTAGAGTTATACTAGATCTAGTAGAATCTGTTTCCAGTGGCCCTCGTAGTATAGTGGTTAGTATAGGGGACTGTGGATCCTCGGACAGGAGTTCGATTCCCCTCGAGGGCCCTTATAATCTAGTTTAAAGCCCCACCGTTTCTTAATATAGTCCTGAGTCAAAAACTGCGGATGAAACATGGTCTGATCGACATTTACGATCACGATTATCTTTTAGAAAAAGTCTGGAATCTGATCAAAAAGGAACTTTCTGAACAGAATGTCAAACTTATCCGAAAGTACGATAT
>JAEHKU010000040.1 GCA_016838825.1 Nitrosopumilales archaeon
ATAAAAAAAGGTAGAGAGTTTAGGCATTGTCAAGCTCTCTCAGTCTTGCTGCTAATTGGTCGAAGTCAAGTAGTGGTACAATTCTACAAGAATTGAATGATGCAGCATCATTTTTAATCATCAATTCCTCTAGTCTTGCAGCGTCAGGTGATTCAAAAACCCATAACCATGTGTGTTCAAGACCAGAATGGTATCGAGCTATAAGTTTAGCACCAATAGCTTCAGTTGCACCTTTTAGTTTCTCTTGGGATTTGTATACTAATTGTCGATTTTCTTTATTATTTATTGGACAGTCTGCGATTGTATGTTCCCCATAAATTCCATATAATGTCATTCTATTTTTTCACCTCCGTTTTTAACCATGTTAAGTTAGATTGGTAAGATCTAATTAAGTCGGATTGTGTTTCATTAACAGTTCGTATCTTCAGTTAATGACATAACGAGTTACGATTAGCACGTTTGCAACATTATGTATTTTTGTTAACAATATATTTACAAAATCACGTCTATAGTTCGTATCAAATGTTAAATCCGTGAGAAGTTCAAAACTTTATCTTTCCATTTTTTGTTACGAGAAGCTACTCTTAGTCTCATGCTACAGCATGGACAAAAAACTCCATCCCATTCTATGAACATCTCGCAACTATTGCATCGTTTTTGACCTACTAGGTATCTACTTCCATATTGTGGCTTGAGAGCCTTATACCTATGACAGATTCCTTTGCAAGTCAATTTGATCGAGGCCTACAATTACCTAATTCTCTAATGTTTTTGTTTTTTATGCCATCAGGGTCTTTAATGATAAATCCATTTTCAAATCCTGAAACCTCCATGCCGAATCCCTTGTTTATAAAATAACATGAGTGACCTTCACTGAGAAGATTATTCAAATGCACTATGGGTAGAAATTCTTCGTATTTATCAGTAGAATGACCTGCTATCACCACACCGACTCCTACTATTCTTTGTCTGTCACTACTGAGTTGTATACAGACGATGTGATATCTGACTATAAGCTTTCATCTCCAAAATACAATGTATAACGATAACATAGCGTTACTTTTCGTAAACTTGTATTTAAAAAAGATTAGATCGTTAACATTTCATAACAACAGTTAATGACTTAACGAGTTAGGATTCTATATTCAACATTAAATATTACACGATATATTTCAAACTGTGTCAGATACTCGGTTTACTATTCTAGGAATAATTCTAATTTTTGCTGGATTTATTCTGGTCGGAACTGTTGGCAGTCAATTTAATGAATATGCTATTCAAGCAAATGAATTTGGTGATTGTTATGATTATACTGATGATGGAAAAGCTATTCCCATTGATTGTGAAATAAAGATGCAAGACCGCACAATTTTGTTTGGTGGAACTATAGCCCTTGTTGGGGGAGGGATCATTTTGCTAGTTAAAGGAGTTCGGGGAAAATGGGATCAGGACGTAAAAAGTAACGAAATGGTCGGACCAAAGAAAGATCCTAGAGATTCGTGATTTTTGTGTTATTTTTCTACACTTATCTGTAGAGAAAAGACTTTACGCGCAACAGAGTGATTTTTTAAATTCATCAAACTGAATCTCATAATTGCAATTTTTGCAGTAAAGCCATTCTCTGTCCTTTAGAAGTTTCAATGGAGCTTCGTATTTTGTGTAAATTAATCTTCCTTGGCCACACGTGGACAACATGAAGCGAATTTTTTCATGTAGTCAATTGATTATAATTGAATATAAGGCGCACGTAGAATTGATAAATTATTCATTTAGTGATCTAGATTTGAAATCTTATGGAGCTTCATTATTAGTTGAGTTTGTATTTTCATTGAGATTTTCATTGAGATTTTCATTTAGAATCTCTAGTTCGGCTCTAGAAGTTGATGCGGCTTCCAGATAAGCTTGTCTTGCTTCTTCCCACGTACCACCATTTTCAATAACAGTTAACATTGCATTACGGCCCTCATCAAATTTTTGTAGTGTATAGTTTAGTTGGGTACTGAATAATATTTTCAGTGGATCGTTGAAATCGAATTTGCCAAGAAAGGCATCTAGCTTCCAACCTGAATATATACCGGATCCAGGATTCCCTTTTAAAATATCCGCTTCTAGCTTTTCAGCTGCTATTCCCCTTTGTTCTTCAATAAAAAGTTGGAATTCATTTGATTTGGCTTGACTTTGCTTCACTTCAGCTAACTGTTGTTCAAGTTTTAATTTATGTAAGAATATCTTGTAAGCAATTGGATTGTTTTTCATATCTTCTACAGAAAGACTGATAGAAAAGGGAGGCGCTACTGTATATACTCCAAAGACATTTTCTGCAGTTAGTTCTATAGTGCCTTTTACATGATAAGTTATACTCTTCATGCCCATTTTTCCTTCTTCACTGGTAGCTGTTATGTTCACGATATAGCGACCAGGTTCTGCACCCTGTTCAGATTCATATTTGAAGTAGCCTGTAGAATCAGTATATGTAGTTGCAGAATTTATTCCAAAACGTAACTTGACTTCGGCATTTACTACTGGTTTACTAGCATGATCAACCACGCTTCCAACTATCACAGGAAATTCCCCTGCCTCAAGAGGATTTTTTTCCAGTTCTGCTGTAATGATTAAATCCCATAGAATTGCTTCTGAAACAGAAACACTACCCAAAATTAAAAAAATGGAGACTAGTGCAATTGTAAATGTGACAACTTTCACTTCAAGTCATTGTATATTTCGAAGTTAAGATCGGATATCTACTATTTTGGTTACAAGAGGACAAACTTTGTTGAGTTGAAAAAGGAGTTTTAGTATGAACAAATTCTCAATTATGTATAAATACTATTTTTTCGAGCCAATTAGGAATGAAAATAAAATTTGTAATTTTTTCTATCTTTGTAGTTGCTACTTTTGGTTCAGTTTCTGCTTTTGCAACAATGATAGATATTTCGTGTCCATCATGTGTTCAAATTCCAGATGAAGCAACTTTAGACCTTTACAAAGAGATACTGCCCATAGTCATTTGGACTCTAGATACAACGTATGATCACCAATCTCAAATTGTTGTAAGTGGACATGTGAACAATTTTGATCCAAACCAACCCGTTATAATTAATGTGATTAATCCTATCGGAAATCTAGTACATGTGGATCAAATTATGGTTGACGGCAGCGGTGACTTTGAAACCATATTAAACACAGCAAGTCCATTATGGACTCAAAACGGAGACTACATAATTTATGCAAAAAATGGATCTGAGTCAAGAATTTTCAAGACACAAGTAAGAATACTAGATGAAGTTGGCTTCAAGGAATCGTGTACGGGATCAGAAATTCCAGTAAGTGCAAGCAACGGCGGGCTATATTGCATTGGTCACTCTATGTTAAAGGGAGCTACCGGTTTTGAAGGAACATTGGACACTCAATCCAAGACTTTGACTATTACCGTGCGGGGCACGGATGTTGATTTCATAACTTTAGACATTCCAAGATACATTCTTGATTCCAAAACTGATTCCTTTGATTCAGACTTTGTGGTACTTGTAAACGGTGAGATAGCAAACTTTAATGAAAACCCTACATCAGATGACAAAAGATCACTCACGATAATGTTTCCACCTGGAAATAGTGAGATTGAGATTCTAGGCACATCAGTGATACCAGAATTTGGAAGTATAGCTGCTTTGATACTTGGAGTGGCGATAGTATCAATAATTGTAGTATCAGCAAAATCTAGACTGCAATTGATGCCATATTCACAATCCTAACTATAGATTAGATTCCTAACATTTTAAGATAAACAATTTGTTAAATGCTTTTTAAAGTGAAATTTAATTCCTAATTAATGCAGCAGATTTCCAGTACTAAAGATCTGAAAAACCGAATCATTGAACTATTGGATTCAAACGGGATGGATAGTCCGTGTTATTCTAAGATGCTTGACTACACAATAAAGTTGTTCGAATCAAATGGACTTGGTCATGATTATTACGGATATCATAACATTGATCATGAGCTTGAAGTAACGTATGTTACATTATTAGCGTCTCAATGGAATAGCATTTCTGGTTTATTTACAAAAGAGGACATGAAGTATCTATATACTGCAGCACTTTTTCATGATTTTGATCCTGAAAAAAGTGTAGATAAACCACATGAGGATGCAGTACTTCAGTTTCTCAAGAGTGACGAAAACCTACGTTCCTTATTGACCGATGCGAAACTAGATTTAAAAATAATTGAAGCGCTTATTCTCCGAACTACTTATCCATGGAGTGGCCAGTTAAAACAAAACGCAGAAAAACAGATTGATCAGTGTTTTCAAGAATCTGAGATTACACGAACTGATACAAAAAAACAAGAGCACTATAAAAAAATGGGTTGGTTTCTTTCAATAGTTGATCGAGTTTCTGGTTATACACTAGGGGACTTTACAAAAGCTATGGAGATGGCAAAAAAAAATGCTCATGCTCTAGCATGGCATCCTGAAGTGATAGTAAGAAGCTCAGTTGTATACTTTGATGTGCTTTTACACAAAGAAGCTGATATGTGCGAACAAGTGCTCCGTGCCATTCCAAGAGACATGAGAAAAAACTTCATGGATAATGTGCTGTCGTTTTTGAAATTACGCGAAAAAGAAATTCAGATCAAAATGAGCTATATTTATGATAACATGAAACTATTTCCAGTTATAGAACCAGTCTCAAGACGACAAGACGCTGAATTTTTAAAATCACTGCGTGAAGTGTTTGATCAATTACCATCTCCACTACAGTTTAAGAAAGATAGTTTTGAAGAATCTGTAAAAGAATCCAGTACACTTGTTAATACGCTCAGACTTGGTAATGAAAACGGCCCCATTATAGGATATGCAAAGGGTGGACCACTGGAAAAATACACGTTACGACCAGAAGTAAAGGATGAAAACTACGGCAAATATAATACTGCATTTTTGGAACCGTTGGCTATAAGAGAAGGTTATTGGGGTTTACGTGGAGGACGTGAAATACGTTTACTCTTCACTTTGCAAGCATACGCAAAAAGATACAAGTTTGTCACAAGCTTTGCATTACGAGATGTAATTCAACGTCGTATCAAAAAAAGTGATACTATTGATTTTGTAACCCATATAGATCCTGAAAGATGGGATTATTACCGCATTAAGCTCTAAATGTCTGTTATAATTTCAGAATTTCTTTAATTGATGTAACTCTATTTCTTATAGTAACGCTACTTACTCCAGATGCCTTTGAGAAAGCCGTTTGACTTAATGTTTCTCCGTTAAGTAGACTCGCTAAGTAAAGAGACGCAGTTGCTTGTGCAACTGGATTTTTTCCTGCAGAAATCTCTTTTTCTTGGGATTTTTGTAAAATATCAAGTGCGTCTCTCTTTGTCTTTTCCTTAACTTCTAAGATGTTTGCGATTCTTGTCACAAAACCTGCCGTATCGTATTGGTTTAGGTTAAGATCCAAACGTCTAACCAAAGTTCTGTATGTACGTGACAGCGATTTTCTAGAAACATTTCCTGCATCGGAGATATCATCTAGTGTTCTTGGAGTATTTGTTTCTCTACATGCTGCATAAAGAGCTGCTGATATCAGTGGCGCAATACTTCTTCCCCTTGCTAAATTCATACTAGCAGCTTTTCTGTATAGATATGCAGTATTTTCCACTACCATCTCTGGAATGCCAAGTTTTGTTTTAATTCCGTTAAGAAGAATGAATGCTTGACTTAGGTTTCTATTCTTTGATCTTGATTTGGTTCTTTGGTCCCAAGTTCTTAGCCTGTAAAAAGCAGCTTTTGCTCTTCCCGATAATGCATGGCCAGAAGAATCCTTATTTTGACCTATAACAGTAGAAAGGCCCCTATCGTGCATTGTAAGAGAAGTAGCTGGACCGGTTCTTGTTTGGGTTAGATACTCTTCGCGAGTATAGGAGATGTGTTCTGGATTTTCGTCCTCAATCTTTTCAGTGAGAACTAGGCCACAACCACCACAAAACATTTCTCCTCTTTCCGTATCTGTAATTGTTGGTTGGGAATTGCAGCTATCTTCATCACATTTTACATTATTATCTTTAAAAAATTTCTTAACCACTGTTATTTTTATTAAGAAATTCTATTATAAAAAATGGATTGTTTATGGCAAATTTTAGTGATAATATCAAAGTTTGTTGCAAAAATATGTAATTAGCTTGGCCTTCTTGTTCTTGGAAATCAAAACTCTGTGTAAACTTAATCGACAAGTTTTCTGAACCGTTTATCATTTTTTAAGGAATCAAAAATTTTTTCTTGTTTTGCCCAGCTTCTTATAGTCTTTTTATCACCTGAAATGGCGTGCTTAAGTAGAGAAAGGGACTCTTCAGTGTTACCTAATGCTGCTTGGCTACGTGATTTCGCATAAATCACATTGACATTTTTGCCACGTTGTTTTAGAATTCTGTCAAAGATACTACATGCATCTTTGTGTTTGCCAAGCTCAGCAAGCTCAATTCCCATGTGAAATAACGCATCAAAGTGTTTTGGTTCTTTTTTATGAACTTTGTCAAAGCATGCTAAAGCTTCCTCGTGTTTTTTCAATTTACCAAAAACAATTCCTTTGTAAAAAAGCGCACCAGTATTTTTTGGTTCCATCTTACATGCCTTATCTAGGAACTGTATAGCATCTTCATGTTGTCCAAGTCTGTCATGCAAAACGCCTCTATTGTAGACTGCTGCTACATACTTAGGATCTGCTTCAATAGCTCTCTCATAATATTTTATTGCATCCTCAGGAATTCCTAATTCTGCCATTGCGATCGCTCTTATGTTTAATGAAGGTGCATGCATCGGATTAATTTCTAAAACTTTATCAAGCGAAGTAATGGCGTCTTGATATTTTTTCATCTTATTTAACGCTAGTCCTTTATTGTAAAGTGCAGTGATATTTTTAGAGTCAACCTTCAACGCATCATTGAATAGCTTTACAGCTGCCTTTGGGTGATTTTTTTTAAGGAAAAAAAGTCCTCTTCCAACCAATTCCTTGGGATCTTTAGGTAAATCCCACAATATCATAGTCCGAGTTCATTTGAGGTTATAATGAAGGTTGTTTTTTAACGACTTGAGTTGTTCCTTAAATTAGCAACAAAACGATTGGATGCTTTTAAGAGATTCTTAACATCTGATTGTGAATGAGCAAATGAAAATGCACCTAACTTACCAGGTAAAAAGAATATGCCATCACGTGCAATCATTTCAAAATGATAATCATGAAGTATTCTAGTATTGCATTTTGCTGCATCAGTCGAATTGGTAACTTTGTTGATACGATCTGTTAGAAAATGCGTCAAAAACATTGAACCCTTTCCAGTGGTTAGCACTTTTCCGTCAAAGACTTTATCGAGTCCTTTTCTTGTCTCTTCTCCCATCTTGTTAATTTTTGCGTACAAATTTTTTCCATTTTTCTTTAATTTTGATAGTGCAGTAGAACCAGCAACCATTGTAATTGGATTTGCAGAGAATGTTCCTCCTCCTATGTACGAGCGTTCAACTTTTTTCTGTGTTGTTGTATTTGCAAAATTCAAAAATTCTTGTTTACCACAAATTACACCAATAGGAAATCCACCTCCTACAATTTTTCCTAATGTTACAATGTCAGGGTCAAGATTCATTGAAACATACATACATCCAAAAGAAAATCTAAATCCAGTTACAATTTCATCCAATAAAAATAGTGAATTGTTTTTGTGAATAAATTCCTGAAGTCCTTTAAGATATTCTTTTGTTGCAGGGATACAACCACCACCACCAAGAAGTGGTTCTATTATGACTCCTGCAAGATCATTTTTTACTTTTTTTAAGATTGAGAGAGATTTTTCTAAATCATTGTACGGTAGTGAAACAATGCTTGACTCATTGATAAGTCCACGATCTTCTGATTCATTAAATGGCCAATTTACACTCTTTAGTAAATCAGATCCATAACCATGCCAACCACCATCGATCTTTGCTATTATCTTTTTTTTGGTGACAGCACGTGCAATTCTTGTTGCAAACATAGTTGCTTCTGTTCCTGTAGAAACATAACGAATCTTTTCTGCAACTGGAACAGCTTTTTGAATAGTATCAGATAACAACATTGTCATCTCGTTTACAGTGCCATACATCCATCCTGCTGAAAGTTGTTTTTTGACGTGTTTTTTGATAATATTTGGAGCGTGACCAAAAATTAAACTCCAATGACCCATCCAATAGTCCACATAGGTATTACTATCAACGTCAATCAGAAATTTTGTTTTTGCAGCTTTTGTTACGAACGGATACGGCTCAAAGAACCTTATGTTGTGATGTACTCCGTTGACGTGTTGTTTTTTTGACTTGGAAAAAAGTTTTGCAGATTTTTTTGTTTTTTTCTTATAGATCTCAATTGCCTTTAACAACAAAACAATTTATTGTACCGATAATATTTGTGATCGCAAAATCTAATTCGATCTACAATCTATATAGATATGGTTTATATTGAATTTCTTGGTTCCACTTTTTACTACGTAACAGCAAGCGGCGGTTGTGATGAAGTTTTGGTATTGGGCCAT
>JAEHKU010000041.1 GCA_016838825.1 Nitrosopumilales archaeon
AATCAGAAATAAGTGAACTCAAAAAAACGAACGTTAGTTTTGGTCTCATGCTCGAAAGTGCCAGCGAGCGCCTTGGTGAAAAAGGAATGCCTCACGAGTATGCACCAAGTAAAAATCCAAAAGCAAGACTTGCAGTTTTGGAAGATGCCGGTGAAATAGGTATTCCAACAACAACTGGCCTTCTAATTGGTATAGGTGAAACACCTTATGAAATCATTGATTCGATTTATGCGATAAAACAACTTCACAAAAAATTTGGTCATATTCAAGAAATCATTTTGCAGAACTTCCATCCCAAAGAAGACACTGTTATGAGATCATACCCACCTGCTGATGAACAGTATTTTAAAAAGGTTGTTGCTCTTGCTAGAATAATTGTTCCAGACATGAACATACAAATTCCTCCAAACCTTTCCTTCGAGTCTTATCCAAGTTTCCTTTCAGTGGGAATAAATGATTGGGGTGGAATTTCTCCTCTAACTCCAGATTATGTCAATCCAGAATTTAGATGGCCTTCTATTGAAACTGTAGAAAAAAATTCAGAGAAAGCAGGGTTTGAATTCCAAGCAAGGTTTCCAGTTTATCCAGAATTCATGTCTCTTGTAAATTCAAATTTGCTATCAAAAATGATGGAAATTAGTAACGAAGACAGGTTTGTAAAAAAAGAGTATTGGAAATGAACGTACAGTCATCTTCATTTGATCATCTGTTAAGACAAGCTGATCCTATTATAGCTGGGGTATTAGATAGAGCACTTTCTGAAAAAGAAATTAACGTGGAAGAGGCAGTGAAACTCTTCTACGCCAAAGGAGTCTCTTTTCATCTAATCGGCATGGTAGCTGATGAACTAAGAAAAAGACGAGTAGGAAAAATTGTGACCTTCGTTGTAAATAGAAACATCAATTTTACAAACGTCTGCATAAAGAGATGTGGTTTTTGTGCATTTAGTAGAGATTTTAGAGAAGAAGAAGGCTATCTTCTACCAATCGATGAGATAGTAAGGCGTGCAAAAGAAGCAAGGTTCTATGGAGCTTCGGAAGTTTGTATTCAGGCTGGACTTCCACCAGATATGGAAGCAAATACTTACGAAAGAATTTGCCGTGCAATCAAAAAAGAAGTACCAGATATACATATTCACGGATTCTCTCCTGAAGAGGTTCTTTATGGAGCGACTAGATCAAATCTACCTGTAAAGGAGTATCTTGCAAGACTCAAAGACGCTGGAGTAGATTCACTGCCTGGAACTGCAGCAGAAATTTTGGATCAGAAAATGCGTGATAAGATATCACCGGGAAGAATAACTGTCAGTGATTGGATAAACATAATCAAAACTGCTCATAAAATGGGTATTCCATCTACGTCTACTATAATGTTTGGACATATAGAAACTCCAGAAGACAGAGTAAAACACATTGCATTGATTAGAGACATACAAAAAGAAACTGGAGGTTTTACAGAATTTGTTCCACTTAATTTCATTTACAGTGAAGCGCCAATGTACAAACATGCTCTTCATGATGGAATACGACAAGGAGCAAATGGAAATGATGTGTTGATGACACATGCAGTTGCAAGAATAATGCTAAACAATTTCATTAACAATATTCAAATGTCATGGGTAAAAGAAGGTGAAAAGATGTCCCAGCTTATACTTATGTGGGGAGCGAATGACTTTGGTGGAACTTTGATCAACGAGAGTATTTCTACTTCTGCAGGTGCACAGAATGGACAACTTTTACGACCAAAACGCATCAAACAATTAGTACGTGAAATTAATAGAATCCCTGCCAAACGAAATACCAATTACGAAATACTACAAGTATTTGATTCTGCTGACGAACAAAATGACATACTTGATCAGGTACAAGATACAAGGAAATTTGGCTCATATTTTGAACTGATAAAATTGGAAAAATATCGATTCAAGAGAACTAGGCGAAACTAGTTGTCTATTTGTGAGGCAGTTCTTTCTCACGCAAAGCAATTAAAAATTGATGAATGCGAAGCGTATTTAGTAAAAAGAAAAATTCTAACTGTTAGAATAACTGATTCAGAAATTGCCGAAATAAAGCAGAATCAAGAAGAAACATTGGCGTTGAGGATGATAAATGAAAAGAAAATTTTCTCAACTAAAACTAATGACTTTGATAACATTAACGGAACGGTTGAAGAAGCATTCAAATCAAGTTCTTTTATGAAACCAAAAGATTACTGGAAATCATTACCACAACAAACACCATATACTAGCCTCAAAAATCTATATGACAAAAAACTGGATGAGATTTCTGGCTCAAATGCGTCGGACATTGCTCAAACAATGATTAATTCAGCGTCTATTCAAAACAAAGTTACAATTTCTGGATCATTAAATGTAGTATCTGAAGAGATTGAGATAGCAAACAGTAATGAATTACACCGATTCGATAAGGCAACCTATCTAGCAGGTACAATTAATGCAAATGCGGACATAGATACGTCTGTTAGTGGTATTGGACATGAAAGTGCAAGAACTCTTGATGGTTTTCCTGCAGAATCTGTGGGTCAACAAGCAGCTGAAATGTGCATAAACTCGTTAAATCCTCAAAAATGTGATCAAGGTACTTACACTATTATAGTTGAACCCTATTCAATGGGAGAATTGCTTGCATTTGTTTTCTCATCAAACTTTAATCTCAAAACATACTCCGAAAAAAGAAGTTGTTTCTCAGATAAAATTGGAAAGCAAATTGCAGTACAAAATTTTAGTTTAATTGATGATCCCCATGCCTCACAAGGAATAGGAAGCAAACCATTCGATGACGAAGGCATACCAACTCAACCAAGACCTCTCATTGATTCTGGAATATTTGCAAATACCTTCTCAGATTCATTTTATGCATTCAAAGAAGGGACTGAATCCTCAGGAAACGCAAGTCGTCCAGGCTCACCAATGGGGAGAGCAGCTGAACCTATACCTTTTCCATCACCGCATAACCTCAGAGTTTTAGGAAATGGAATGTCAAAAAATGAAATCATAAAGGATACAAAAAAAGGTATCTTAATTGGAAGATTATGGTACACTTATGCTGTGAATCCAATACGTGGTGATTTTTCATGTACTGCAAGAAGTGGTATTAGAATAATAGAAAATGGAGAAATTAAATCCCCAGGAAAACCTGTCCGCATAGTCCATAATTTACTGCTTCTGTTACAGAATATTTCAGCAATTGGAAATGATGTAAAAAATGTGCTACAGTGGAATTCTCTTCCTTCCATTACTCCATCTGTAAGAATAGAGGATATCGGAGTAGTCCCCATAAATTAAAAATTCTTAGATCATATCAAAAAAAACAATGCGGCTATATATGCAAAGAATGCTGCAGTAAGACCTATTCCCTCTTTTTTGCTTAATGGGGTGAATTTCATCAATCCCAGAAAAACAATACTAAATGCTATCATTATCCAATAATCAGTAAATATTATGGGCGTGACGGTTATGCTAGTAATAACAGACGTGATGCCTAAAATCATCAAAATGTTGTAGATGTTACTGCCGATTATGTTGCCTAAACCGATTTCCGTGTGACCTTTTCGTATTGCAATAACTGAAGTCACTAATTCAGGTAAAGAAGTGCCAATTGCTATTACTGTAATTCCTATGACTCGTTCAGAAACGCCAAAGCTTTCGGCTACTATTACCGCATTTTCAACTGCAAAAATGGCACCAAAATAAAGTAAAACAATACCTATTATCAAAAAGAAAATATACTTTGGAAAACTTTTTTGTTTACCTTTATCATTTTGGGTTACAACAGAATCGCGCTCTTTTTTGGCTTTTCTGTATATAAAATAAGTAAATACACCCAAACCGGCAAGTGATATTATTCCATCAGTCTGTGAAAGTTCACCATCAATTGATATGGCAACTAGATAGAGAGCAACACCAATCATTACAAGACTTTCTCTTTTGAGGGTGAAGCGCTTTCTCAGCATTAATGGAATCATTATTGCTGATATGCCGATAACAAGGCCAATATTGGAAATGTTACTTCCAACTATGTTGCCCAGCAACAGGTCATGGTGAGAATCTACTGCAGCAATTCCTGCAGCGAGCTCGGGCGTCGAAGTACCATATGCGACAATCGTCAGACCAATGACTATTTGGCTCACTCGTAATTTCTTGGCAATGCCAGCACCACCTGACACTAGCCAATTACCACCAAAGCAAAGCATTGTAATGCCAACCAAGGTTAGAAATACGTTGAATAGAATTTCCAGCATACATTTCTGGTTATACGATTGTTGTTTAAGGGAGTGTTTTACCTACTTTTACAATCGTAATAATCAAAATAGATCGACGATGGTCAAAAAAACATCTCCAAAGCTCAAATAATCTTCAAGTTAAGATTAATAAAGTAATGTACCGTACAAGTACGGTATCATGAAGACAAGACTAACATACGTACCAATTGAGGTCGCAGATCGCTTTGAGGATTTCATCATTACTAGAGGCGAACAGGTTTTAGATGCGGTCAAGGCTCGAACACGCGACTTTAGCACACTTTCACTCCTAAAGCTTCTCTATCAACTTAGATGTAACCCCATGACATTCTCTGAACTTTACATGAGATCAGAGATTAGGATGAAAAGATCGTTTCTAAATTACTTGCATCTTTGTGTGAACTATAATTTTGTAACCAAGACACCAAGTGGGTCAAATATGATATATTCCATAACAGGCAAGGGACGAACCATGTTAGATTTGTTTTTACAAAAAAGTAATTAATCGTCGGTAATTGCCTAGTAAAAAAAAACTAACTTAGCATTATAGTAACGTAGCATTAGATTTTTCATATAATGACTAACAATGGTTTTCCTGAAGCTCAAGTATATGAAGTTAAGAAGATACAGCTGAGAAACCCTATAATCTTTGCCGGGTTCGTAGGAGCTGGTCTTGCTGGGTCATTGGCAGTCGGTTACATGATTAATAAGTTAAAAATGCAAGAAATTGGATTCATGCGATCAAAGTATCTTCCTCCTTCTACGGTCTTTATACAGGGAACGTTAAGGCATCCCTTTCGGTTTTATGCAAACGAAGAAGGGACTATCTGTGCCATAATTTGTGAAATAACACTAAGGATGGAAGGGCTCTATGCTATTTCATCTGAAATATTAGAATGGGCGGAAGAAAAAGGATCCAATGAAATAGTAATACTGGACGGTGTCGCAAGTAAAGAAGCGCATGACAACAAGGCATTCTGTGCTGCAGAAGAAGATCTATGTCGTGTAATGGCAGACAAAGACATCAACATGATTCCTCAGGGATTCATTACTGGTATTCCTGGTGGCATACTAAACGAATGTTTGATTCGTAAAATTCGGGGCGTAACACTATTGGTTAAAGCAAATCCAGAAATGCCTGATCCTTTAGCTGCAGCAACTCTAGTAGAAGCTGTCAATAGAGCTTATGATACCAATATTGATACATCAGATCTCCGAAATCAAAAAGAACAGCTAGGTCAGGACTTTAAAGAACTGTCCGATAAATACGCCCAAGCACGAAAAACTAACTCTGACATGTACATGTGATATTTTTCAACATGCTCGAGTATCCGAATATTTAATTCACGTTAAGACGAGTTTCAATCATTGACACTTAGCTATAAGAAAGCCGGGGTTGACGTTAAAAAAATCCGGCATAGTCATGCAACTATAGGTAAGTTAATTGCAGCAACTCATAAACTTCAGAAAAAAGTAAAGGTTATTTCAGGATTTGGTCATTATGCTGGCATTGTGGAGATTTCTGGAGGAAAACTTTTAGCATCACATACTGATGGTGTTGGTACCAAAGTCATTATTGCTCAACTCATGAAAAAATACAACACCATAGGCATCGATTGTGTTGCCATGAATGTGAATGACGTAATCTGTATCGGTGCTACACCAATATCGTTTGTCAATTACATTGCTGCAAACAAAAGTGACGAGTCAATAATTAAAAAAATCGTACAAGGTTTAGTGAAAGGTGCAGGAAAAGCCGGTGTTCCAATTGTAGGTGGGGAAACTGCAATAATGCCTGACGTAATATCGGGAAATCGTTTTGCGTTTGATCTTGCTGGCATGGTGACTGGATTGTTAAGTAAAAAGCAGATGATACTAGGTAACAAGATTAAAAATAAAGACATCATAATTGGCGTACAAAGCAGCGGGCTCCACTCTAATGGCTATTCCCTAGCAAGAAAAGTTTTGCTTTCGAAATATTCACTACAAGATAGAATCAAAGGTATTGGGAAACTTGGGGATGTTCTACTTGCTCCTACTGAAATTTATGTAAAACCTGTACTCAAAGTACTCTCTGAATGCAAAGTACATGGTCTGGCGCACATTACTGGTGGTTCGTTTACAAAGCTTTTACGACTCAAAAATACTGGCTATTTGCTAGATGAAATGCCAACACCGCCACTAATTTTCCAAATGATGGAATATGAAGGAGTAAGCAGGAAAGAGATGTACAAAACCTTCAACATGGGGATTGGTTTTTGTGTTATAGCTCCTAAAAGTGAAGAGAATGCAATAAATTCAATATTCAAAAAATACGGAATGAAAAGCAATCAAGTTGGGCGAATTATAGAAAAGAAAGGAGTCTTTTTAAATTCCCAAAAACTTGCGTAATGAAACAGAATAATTTTGTTTAATTTCACAACTAATAACACCTTATACCGTTCCACTTAAGACCAAGAGGGGGAGACCTGATTGAAAAAACATCTTACTGTAGGAGCAATGGCACTTGTAGCCTTAATCGGAATGCTGTTTACATTACCAGAATACATCGGATTGGAACTAACAATTGCAATGATGTTGACTCTATCTGTCTTGCTTGGTATGTACGTGATTCTGATTACTGAGGTCCTCCATAGGGCAACACTTGCACTGTTTGGGGCCCTTCTGATCATCATTGTTCTAATCTACACTGGAATCATTCCAGCACATGATAGTGTTGACTTTGTAATTGGTGCCATTGATTTCAATACGATTGGACTACTTTTGGGAATGATGATAATTGTTGGAATACTGGGAGAGTCTGGTGTATTTCAGTACATAGGAATTCGAGCTGCAAAATTATCAAATGGTAACGTTTGGAAGTTGATGGTACTCTTTTCTGTTCTCACAGCAGTAGGTTCAGCATTTTTGGACAACGTCACCATGGTGCTTCTTATTGTTCCCGTTACAATTTCTGTTGCTAGGATTTTGAACATAAATCCAATCTCTCTAATTCTTGCCGAAATTTTTGCATCAAACGTCGGTGGTGCGGCTACCCTAATTGGAGATCCTCCAAACATCATGATTGCATCTGCTGCTGGAATATCATTTATTGACTTTGCAATTCATATGGTGCCTGAAGTTCTTGTCACATTTGCATTCTCATTCTTACTACTCAGAGTCATGTTTAGAAAGGATCTTAAACAAAAACCAGAGAATATAGAAAAACTTCATCAAATTGATGCAAAAAAGGAAATCAAAGATGTGGTGCTACTCAAAAAAAGTGTAGGAGTTCTTTTTGGAGTAATAATCATGTTTATGTTACATGGATTTTTTGAACTTGAAGTATCTATTATTGCTCTAGGTGGTGCCGCCATTCTTTTGGTGATTACAGGAATGCAACCAGCAAGAGCATTTACCCATGTCGAATGGCCGACCTTGCTTTTTTTCGCAGGATTATTTGTTATTGTTTCCGGAGTTGAATTATCGGGAGCTCTTGAAATATTTGCCAATCAGATAGTAGCAGTAACTAGCGGTAATTTACAAGCTACAGCTATGTTAGTGATCTGGACGTCAGCGTTTGCATCCGCTTTTGTTGATAATATTCCTTATACTGCTACAATGATTCCAATAATTGAAAACATTTCACAAGATCCTAGCATTGCCAGTTCGCTAGCTGCCTTTTCGTACAATCCTTTATGGTATGCACTTGCAATCGGTGCAGATTTTGGAGGAAATGGAACGCTTATTGGTGCAAGTGCAAATCTTGTTGCAATTGCCGTTGCCGAAAGACACGGCCATAGATTTCTCTTTAGAGACTTTCTTGTCAAAGGACTTCCTTACATGATTGCGACAGTAGCAGTTGCCTCTGTATTTTTTTATTTTAGATTAATGTTTAATTTTTAACCCATCTTTTTAGAGATTACGAA
>JAEHKU010000042.1 GCA_016838825.1 Nitrosopumilales archaeon
ATAAAGGCTAGAGGAATGAGTATTGGACGTGCAGTAGACGTTGCACAGATAATCGCACGAAAGACAGAGAATGCTGGATATGCTATCGGCGAAATAAAGATTGGCTCTGAACAACTAGAGTCAAGAGACGGAAGACAAAGAAACGTTTCTACGATAGACATCGAAGTAAAGAGAAATACAGCGTAGACATACTTTGACTTGTCGGACGTTACCTCTTTTTTCTTTTTGTCACGTATCTTTTTTCCAAATTTTTGAATTTTTTCAGATTAACAATTTCATTAAATTGATCAAAAGTAACAACACTTTTTTTCATACTAGTTGTGGTTCCAGCTTTTTTTAGTTCTCTGAGAATTTTCATTGAAGCAAATGCATTAGCAAACAGCATTGATAATGGATATAAAATAATTTTGAAGCCCATTTTATGAAGACTAGATGATGAAACAATTGGGGTAGCACCACCTTCTATCATGTTTGCAACCAGAGGAGCTTTGATAGCCTGCCCAATCTTTTTCATCTCCTTAACAGACTTTGGTGCTTCAACAAAAATTACATCTGCGCCTATTTTTTTATAATAGAGTCCACGTTCAATTGCCGCATCAAGACCTTCAGTAGCTCGTGCATCTGTTCTTGCAACAATAATGAAATCTTTACTTTTTCGTGCATCTAATGCAGCTTGCAACTTTTCAGCATACTCTTCCTTTGATATTACTTCCTTTCCTGACATATGACCACAACGTTTAGGCCATTTCTGGTCTTCTAAGAAAATACCTGCAGCTCCTGCTGATTCAAGTTCTTTCACAAGCTTCCAGACACTAAGTGCATTTCCATAACCGGTGTCAGAATCAACTATTACCGGAATCGAAACTGCACGACAAATCCGTCTAGCATTTTCGACAGTCTCAGTAGGTCCAATGAAACCATAATCAGGCATTCCAAGTAAAGTCGCTGAGGTACCAAAACCTGTTTGGAACATTGCTTTGAAACCAACTTTTTGGGCAATACTTGCACCTATTGCTTCATAAACGCCAGGAATTACAAGGGGTTTTGATTTATCACTTAAGAGATTTCTAAGATTTGACAATGTTGGAACTTGTTATAGGCAATTATTTATGGTTTAGTTAACCATGGCCCTTACTGCCGTTTTTTCCTTGTAATCTTTCTCACTTTTTTTAGTTCTGACTCTAGCAGTTTTTTGTATTTAGCATTTTCAGTTTTTGTCATATTATGTACATTTGAGCTTAAAATGCTGGCCATACTTGAAACTCGTTCTAAAAGATCGACTGCTACAAATTTTCCCACACTTCCAATTCTAAACATAACGTCAAGCTGATTTTTTACAATATTATTTATCGTTGCAAGGTCATCTGTTGTTGTTTTACCCTTTCTTGTTATCTGGTATTTTCCATTCTTGTATTCTTGAATTAAGTTCTCTTCTAAAAGTCGTCCTAAAAGAGGATAAATCAACCCAGGTGATGGCTTCCATTTACCTTCACTCTGTTTTGTGGCGGCATTGATTATTTCTTTACCTGTACATGGATTTTTTTTTAATAGGTCTAATATGAAATATCTTGAGAATCCTCTTGGCACCGAACTACCAACGCGCTGTAACCAATTAGCCATAGTCACTAGCGATATCACTAGCGATTTATATTAAGCATTCGTTAAGATTGATTTCTTCACAATACATATTTATCCAATTTTGAAAGGGATGACTGATCATGGTTGATGTTATTGAAAAAGATCTGTTAATTGTTGGTTCTGGTCTTGCTGGTTTGAGAGCTGCAATACAAGCTGCAAAGACATCTACTAAGATCAAAATTGCTGTTATATCAAAAGTTCAAGTTATGCGTTCGCATTCGGTTTCTGCAGAAGGCGGAACGGCAGCAGTTATTTTTGAAGATGAAGGAGATTCGCTTGAATCTCATGCTTATGATACCATAAAAGGAAGTGACTTTCTTGCAGATCAAGATGTAGTGGAAAGATTTGTCTCTATAATGCCATCAGAGATTTATCAGCTTGAACATTGGGGAATGCCATGGTCAAGAAGAAAAGATGGTAGAATAGGACAGAGGGCATTTGGTGGTTATAGTTTTCCACGTGCTTCATATGCTCAAGATAAAGTTGGATTTTACGAAATGCAGACACTGTATGATACCTGTCAAAAATTTGACAACATTGAGTTTTTCAATGAATGGTTTGTGACATCAATAGTACATGATGGTCAGCAGTTTTGTGGATTAACTGCCATCGAAATATCTTCAGGGACTTTTTACACAATCAAGGGTAAAGGTTTGATAATTGCAGCAGGTGGAGCAGGAAGACTATACAGCTTTTCTACTTATGCATTATCATCTACTCCAGATGGACTTGATCTAGCCTATCGAGCGGGAATGGCTCTAAAAGACATGGAATTTGTTCAGTTTCATCCTACTGGCATTTTACCGTCGGGCATATTGATTACTGAAGGAGCTAGGGGAGATGGTGGATATCTAATTAACAATAAGGGAGAACGATTTATGAAAAATTATGCTGCAAAATTGATGGAACTTGCGCCTAGAGATATTGTTAGTCGTTCAATGATGACTGAGATGCAGGAAGGTCGTGGATTCAAGCACGAAACAGGGGTCGATTGTCTAAAGATTGATCTTAGGCATCTTGGTGATGATCTGATAAAGGAAAAACTCGCAGCTGTCCGTGAAATTTCGATGAAATTTTCTGGAGTTGATCCTAGTAAAGAGCCACTAGAAGTTCGTCCAGTCTGTCATTACATGATGGGAGGAGTGCATACTAACATTGATGGTGCCACAGAAATCAAAGGCATCTGGGCAGCAGGAGAAGTTGCATGTAACAGTACTCATGGTTCAAACAGACTTGGAGCAAATTCAACTGGAGAGTGTCTTGTATGGGGGAAACTAACTGGAGAGTTTGCGGCAGAATATGTTTTGAGCTGTAAAACACCACCTTTTCCACTCTATCAAGTTGAAACAGAGGAAAAAAGAATCTATGATGGAGTATTTCGTGGCCGTGGTGATGTAAATCCATATGAAATAAAACAAGAATTAACTGACACCATGAATGATAAAGCATATGTCTTCAGAAACGAAAATGATTTGATTACTGGCTTGAAGAAAATACGTGAATTAAGAGAATTAACTTGGAAGCATGTAGATGATCAAGCAAAAGAATACAACACTAATTTTACTAACGTATTAGAACTTGATGCTATGTTTAGGGTCACTGAGGTTTTATTACTAGGAGCAATATACAGAAAAGAATCAAGAGGAGCACATGCGAGAACTGATTATCCTAATAGAGATGACAAAAACTTTTTGCACCACACATTAGTATATCACGCAAAAGAACCAATTATTAAGACACATCCTGTAGCTATCACCAAATACAAGCCTGTTGAAAGGAAGTATTAGGGATGGAAAAACAAACCAACAGAGAAGGAATCAAAGGTTGGCTCAATCCTACACGATATGGAATCGAACGTTTTGCGTATTGGTTAATGAGACTAACCGGACTTGGGTTACTCGCATATTTTGTTGCTCATATTATAGAAACAAGCACTATTGTGGATGGTAAAGACGCATGGGATAAAATGCTTGAATTAACACAGACAACAGAAGGTCACATAATACTTGCATTAGTAATAGGAATGTCTGTTTTTCATACTGTAAATGGAATTAGAGTGATGTTGGGACAAGGTGGAATTGGAGTAGGAAAGCCTGGAAGACCAGATTATCCATACAACAAACCAGCGTCACTAAATAACAAACATAAACTTTGTATCTATGCGTCCATTGGTCTTGCTGCATTAGCTATGCTGTATGGACTGCAAGTAATGTTTGGTGTGTAAGATGAGAGAAAGTGTAGTAATGAAAATTCATTATGGAACTGCTCTTGGGGCAGTTGCATTAGTAGCAATTCATATTCTTTTTAGAATGACGCAAAATTTTGCAGATTCATTAGAATTTGAAAGTGTGATAGCAAACTACGAATTTTTACCATATGCTCTTCTGCTTGAAGTTATCTTAGTCTTAATTTCTATACATGGATTTAATGGCCTTAGAGTAATTCTATTGGAATTAAGACAAGGTAGGACCTATGAAAAGGCAGTAACGTATGGGTGTATTGCTGCAATGGCTGCAGTTATCATATATGGTTCGAGAACTATACTAATAGCTGGTATGGGGATAGTCTAGCAATGGCTGCAATTGCACCACAAACTTTAGAGGAAAAACCTGTGGCTGTCGAGTCTCAGAGCAAATCTATTACTCTAAGAATATCTAAATTCAATCCTAAAACTGAATCAAATCGGAATTTTGTTGACTTTACAATTCCCTATAAAAAGTGGACCACTGTTTTAGACGCAATATTAGTTGTTAAAGAGAATTTTGATCATTCAGTTGGTGTTCGCTACTCATGTAGACAATCTTCATGTGGTTCTTGTGGGATGAAGATTAACGGAAAACCAGCTCTTGCTTGTTATACAAAAATATCTGAATTGAATTCTAACACAATTACAGTTGAACCTATGGATAACTTTCCAATAATTCGTGATTTAGTTGTTAGTTTCGAGAGGATGTTTTCAGCCCACAAAAAATTGAAACCTTATATTATTAGTGAGGATTCTGAGATTACCAAAGACACAAAAGAGTTTCTTCAGACTCCTGAAGACGTAGAAAAATACCTACAGTTCTCTAATTGCATAAAGTGTGGTCTGTGTAATTCTGCCTGTCCAACGATGGCAACGGATTCTTCGTTTATTGGACCTCAAGCATTAGCTCAAGCCTATAGATATGTAGCAGACAACAGGGATAAAGGCAAAAATGATCGTCTCAAAATAATTGATGATTCTCATGGAATTTGGCGATGTCATTTTGCTGGTTCGTGTAGCAAGGTTTGTCCCAAAGGTGTAGATCCTGCAATGGCAATACAGTTGCTGAGAGGATATCTATTAGGTTTTAGAAAATAATAATGCTATTGCTTTTTAGGATTTGGACTTGAATTAACTTGATTATTGATTTGTTCTGCCATAAAGTGATTTGAGACATTTAGTTTAACGTCATCAATTCCATCTATCTTTAGCAGGTGATCATGTACATCCTGTGCTATTTTGAAACCAAAAACGGCAGGACAGAACGGGCTAGTCAAATGAAGATCAACCTTAACTGATGAACCATTAATATCGATATTATCAATTAACTCTAGTTCAGCTATGGATACGTTAATTTCAGGATCTACAATCTTTTCTATTTCAGCAAACATTTTTCTTCTTAATTCCTGAACTTCTTGAGCCATAATGAAAAAAGTCGTCTATGCTATATATAACCATTCTAAATTCTAAACTCATGTATCGGTCACGGCTCAGCAAAAATCTTGATGCACATACATTAGGATATGTTTCATCGGTTACAGAGGATTCTGAAATTTTTCAGTATGACATTTTAGGAAGTCAAGCACATACTGTTATGCTTTTTGAAAATAAAATTCTTACAAAAAAAGAAGCAGCAAAAATTTTGGCTGCGCTTGAGAAAATAAAAAAACAAAAACTCACTGCAAAAATCCAACACGAAGATATTCACGAGCTTGTTGAATCGCTAGTTGTAAAGAAGACAGGATCCCATATAGGTGGAAAAATGCATACTGCACGTTCTAGAAACGATCAGGTCTCACTAGATATACGCATGAAAATACGTGACGATATCAATACGCTCTGCTCGAATCTTATAGAACTAATTGATACATTGGTTTCCATTGCGGAAAAGAATCAAGAGACAATAATGCCTCTTTACACGCATCTGCAACAAGCTCAGATTGGAGTTTTTTCTCATTATTTGCTGGCGTATGCAGATGCTCTCTTTAGGGATCTGGATCGTCTCTATGTGACTTATGGAAGGGTAAATGAATCTCCCCTAGGTTCTGGACCAATAGGTGGTACTAGTTTACCAATTGATAGGCTGAGTACTGCAAAAATGTTAGGATTCAAAGGCTTGGTTGAAAACACAATAGATGCTACTAGTGGAAGGGACTTTGTAGCAGAATATGTGGGTACTATTGCTATACTTATGACAAACATGAGCCGAATGGCTGAAGATTTTATTCTTTGGTCATCATTTGAGTTTTCATTCTTAGAACTTTCTGATCAATTTTCATCACCATCTAGTGTTATGCCACAAAAAAAGAATCCGGATATTCTTGAGCTAATAAGGGCTAAAACTGCGCAGATAATTGGATATCAAACATCTGTTCTTTCTATAGTCAAGGGACTTGCATCTGGTTATAGTAGAGATCTTCAACAAATTAAAACATCAATTTGGCCAACGTCATCAATTTCAATTTCAACTCTTTTCATCTTGAATGCAATGCTAAAAACAATGAAAGTGAATAAACAAAAAATGAGAAAGGCAGCAGATAGTGGTCACTTGATAGCATTGGATGTTGCAGAACATCTTGTTAAGCGAGGAATTCCATTCAGGACAGCACATAACATTGTAGGTAAACTAGTTCAAGTTGCACATGATACCAACAAGCCATTAGTAAAACTGTCAATTCCTCAGATGAAGAAATTAACAAAAGACTCGAAAATTAGTGCTAAAGAGTTACATCAGATAATTCAGTCAACCACTCTCGAGTCATCACTTCAAGGAAGAATTTCTTTAGGTTCTTCTGGCAAACGGGAGCAGGAACGCATGATTTCAGTTAGGAAGAAAAAGATCTTGGCGTATAGAATAGGTATTAAGAAAAGATCAAATCAAGTCGATGACGCAATACAAATTCTTATGAAGAAAGTAAAAGCGATAATAAGATAAAAAACTGAGAACTTCAAAAAACTATTTTTTCAATATTTTAGATAAAAAATTTGAAATTAATTTAGCAATCTTGACTTACTTTGTCAATTTGATTCACACTTGTTTTGATTAAAATTTACTGAAATTAGTGAACAGCATGTTTCAATTCGTGGAACCAAAAAAAGACAATCCTAGTTATACTAAGGATCAAACGTGGGATGCATTAAGGAAAGCCTGGCAAAGTTTTGAAAAAGCTAGAGTGAAGCCTGATGAATCGAAAATGACCAACTGTGCCAAGAAAATTAGGTCTCTTCAACATAACCTTGGAATAAATCAAACTAAATTTCCACGATTTGGATTAAACTAGAGGATTTCTTGTAGTCATTGTCTATTATTACATAGAAGAAATCAATTAGGGATCAAAGTTTTAGTGTTAGAAAAATTTTAGCGGGTCCGGGGGGAATCGGACCCCCGACAGCCGGATTAAAAGTCCGGTACTCTACCTGGCTGAGCTACGAACCCACTGCAACCATTTCTAGTTGCGTATAATTTAGACTTTTAATGATTTGAGATTAATAGAAACTTTTAAACAGAAAGTTTCTCACACTAAACTCGCGCCCTTGTAGTATAGCCTGGTCTAGAATTCGGCCCTGTCACGGCTGAGACGCGTGTTCAAATCCCGCCGAGGGCGCATTTTATTTTTCAGCAAAAATTGGGAAACATTATGAACTTGCGTATCCAACTTACAAGTAAAGAGTAAAAGAAGTCATTTCTGAAATGAAATCATAACTATGCAGAACTATGCAATTTTTCTGATCTATATCTATACAGGCGAAGGGCTTTGAACTAATTCTACAAATCTCCTGAATGGCTTTCTTTAACATTTGATACGAACTGGTATCATTACCTTGAACTATCAAGGATCTTTCTTATCTCAAAAAACACCTTATTCCATTCAAACCATTCAAGTCGTTTGGTTTGGGTATTTTGTCTGCTTGGATGATATGAACACATGACAATATAGCTTTTGTGTTTGAACGAATTTCCATGTGAAAATGATTTACCTTTAATTTCCAAAATCCTACGGCATGATT
>JAEHKU010000043.1 GCA_016838825.1 Nitrosopumilales archaeon
ATCCTTTCAATTGCGGGATCATCAGCAAGATTTAAAAATAATATACTTCTTTTTAGAGCACCAGACTCTTCCAGACTGCGTTGAAAGTATTGAGCTTCACTATATTGCACACCAATTGCTGCGAACACCACCGCAAATTCTTCACCTGAACCAACTACAGTTGCCTGTCTTGCGATTTGTGCAGCTAAGATATTGTGTGACATTCCAGAGCCTGAAAAAATCGGAAGTTTCTGTCCTCTAACCAATGTTAGCATACCATCAATAACAGAAACACCTGTTTGGATAAAGTCACTTGGATAATCCCGTTGCTCAGGGTTCATTGGTTCGCCATTAATATCTAAAAATTTAGAAGCTATGGGATCTGGTAGACCATCCTTTGGTCTACCTAAACCATCAAAAACTCTACCAAGAATTTCTTCGGAAACAGGTAAAGTCATAACCTTGCCGATAAATTTTGCACTGGTTCCTGAAATAGAAAGACCTGTGGTTCCCTCAAATACTTGAACTACAGCTTTTCCATATCCTACTTCCAAAACTTTACCTAATCTCTTCTCTCCTGATGTTGTTTGAATTTCCACAAGTTCATCAAAAGAGGCATTTTCCACCCCGTCTACTACAACTAGAGGCCCCTTGATTTCGGCAATTTTGTTATATTCTACTCCACCTTGTAATGTCAACTTGTAACTTTCACTCCTGTTATGTTCTTGAATTGCTCAGTCATCTTTTGAGCCAACTGATCAAGTTTTTCAACTTCATTGTCTGTAATGTCCATTCTTGCCTTTAGTAAATTACTAATGACCGACATGGCACGAATATCAGCAAGAGACGCACCTTGTTTTATTGCATCTTGTCCGCCTTTATAGAATTCAACAAATAACTTCAAAAGTTTGAATTGTTTTTTTGGACTGCAATACGTATCCACCTTGTCGAAAGAATTTTGTTGTAAAATTCCTATCTTTATCATCCTAGCTACTTCTAAAATGAGTTTTTCTTCATCAGGAAGAGCCTCAGGTCCCAATAGTCTAGCAATTTCCTTCAATGTGTCTTCTCGTTGTAATATTGTATACGCTTCATTCCTTGTACTAAGCCAATCTTCACTAACGTTAGATTTCCACCATTTTTCTACATCAGAAAGATATCCAGAATAGCTGTTCATCCAATTTATTGATGGATAGTGTCTTGAATAGGCTAATCTAGCATCAAGAGCCCAAAAGGTCTTGATGAATCTAATTGTATGAGTT
This sequence comes from Nitrosopumilales archaeon, assembly GCA_016838825.1. GTDB lineage: Archaea > Thermoproteota > Nitrososphaeria > Nitrososphaerales > Nitrosopumilaceae > JAEHKU01. The sequence continues at coordinate 1,242 of JAEHKU010000043.1, forward strand.
GTCACTGGCTCGGTAAAGTCTCCACCTGATGGTGAAACAGCACCTACTAAAGTGACAGAGCCATTTCTTTCTGGATTACCTTTTGCGAGAACTCTTCCAGCTCTTTCATAAAACTGTGCAAGTCTTGATGCAAGATATGATGGATAACCTTCTTCTGCTGGCATCTCTTCAAGTCTTCCACTCATTTCTCTTAATGCCTCTGCCCACCTACTTGTAGAGTCTGCTACTAGTACGACATCTTTGCCCATATCTCTATAGTATTCTGCTATAGTAACTCCCGTGTAGATACTTGCTTCTCTTGCTGCAACCGGCATGTTACTAGTATTTGCAACAAGGACAGTTCTTTCCATTAGTGGCCTTCCTGAGTGTGGGTCTTTGAGTTCTGGAAATTCTAGTAGAACTTCGGTCATTTCATTTCCCCTTTCACCACATCCAATGTACACAACAACTTGTGAATCCGCCCACTTTGCAATTTGATGAAGTGTAACTGTCTTTCCAGTACCAAACCCACCAGGAATTGATCCCGTTCCTCCCTTTGCTATAGGGAAGAATGTGTCAATAACACGTTGACCTGTAATCAGAGGAATAGTAGGGTCATATCTTTTACTGTAGGGTCTTGGCTTTCTAACTGGCCATTTGTGGTACATTTTTAGAGAATTCTTTTTGCCGTCTTTTTCAATAGTTGCGATTTCAGTTTCAAGATCATACTTACCTTCACTTACAATATTGGTTATCTTACCTCCAGAATGATCAGGTGGAACCATAATGCTATGTTGGAGTAATTCAGTTTCAGGAACAGTTCCTAATACACTTCCAGCTTCAATCTCATCGCCAACTTTGACAGTTGGGGTAAAGTTGTATTTCTTTTTCAGATCAAGTGGAGTTGTTTTAATACCTCTACCAATGTAAGAGCCACATTTTTTTGAAATCTCCTTAAGTGGTCTTTGTATTCCGTCATAAATTTGGCCCATAATCCCAGGTCCTAATAAAACACTTAATGGGTCACCAGTACCTAAAACCGGCTCTCCAGGTTTAAGACCACTTGTGGATTCATAGACTTGGATAAATGCAACGTCTCCAGTCAGCCGGATAATCTCACCAATAAGATTGGCTTCTCCAACAGATACTGTTTCATACATTTTTGCATCAGACATTCCATTAGCTCTTACTGCAGGACCACTAATCCAAACAATTTTGCCTTTTGCTACCACTTCAATCACAATCCAAACTTAGTTGCCGCATTTTTTCTTAGCACAGGCTTTAAACGCTCAAGTCTAGCATCAATTGTATTATCAAAATTCATCGAACCATCTTTAGAGCTCACTCTAACCCCACCAATGCAATCAATTGTATCGCGGGATAAAGTAACGCCATCATACTTCTTAATTATACCTTTAACAATATTCTTGTCCTTTGAGTTGGTTGTAATAATTACATCTGACATTCCTATTGATTTTATCGCTTCGTCAATTAATTGAGTTAAATGTTTAGTATAGTCTTTATTTCGTTTGAGTTCACGAAGTTTTTCTACTGCACTATCAAAGACCTCACCAATAGATTTCTCAATTAACATAATTTCCTTATTTCGTGCTTCTAATGCAGAACTACCAACTATTTGTTTTTGAATTTTATCGGCTTCCTTTTTTCCTTCAGCAATAATTCCTTCATACTCTTGTTCTAGAGAAGAAAGTGAATCTGTCAGAGTTTTTTTAGAATCATCAAGAGATTTTTTTAAATTTTCTAATAACTTGTTTTCAGATTGTTTCAAAATTTTATCAACTGTCTTTTCTAGTGCTGCATCATAAGTCATCGATCAGCGGATCACATCAGCGGATTTTAATGTTTATACACTAGACCACAAGAAACGTTTTAAAATCCACAATTAAACCGAAAGATTATCTTGGGAATAATGGATCTTATGTTAGGTACAGTTATTCTACCAAGATCAGAATCTCCTGAAGCAATTTCAAGACTTGCTGAGTTTAAATGGTTTCATAAATTAGAAATGAAAAATGATTTAGTAACACCAGAAATCGATGACTTGCTATTACATGCTCAAAAACTATACCAGTCGATTGATGAGGTGGTCAAGGGTCTTCATATTCCTCCTCGTGTTGGTATAATGGAAATTTTATTCAAGGGGATGTTGATCAAAAAAAAGCCGTATGAAATTGACGAAATTTCAAATATGATTCAGGATTTAGAGAAAAAAAGTTTAGGCGTTTTAGAAAAACCTAAAAAACTTCTTGAGGAACACGAAGAAACTAAACGTTCTCTAGAAGAATATAACACATTAAAGGAAACTCTAGAAATTGTAAAAAAGCTAAACATTAACTTGAGCAATCTAGGATCAATGAAATATTTTTACACCAACCTTTTTGTGATAGATTCTAAGGATTACGGGGAAATTGCTCGTTCTCTAGAAGACATAACCATGATTAGGTACGACTTGGAAAATAAATTGAAAAGAGCAATAATAATTTTCACAGATGTTCAAGAATCAGAAAGCGTATTAAAGATACTTCGAAGCTTCAATTCAAACCCATTTATTATTCCAACTGAAGCACCCCAAGTTCCCAGTGAAGCATATGCTTTAGCGATTTCCAAGATAAAGGAACTTACTAAAAAGGAAAAGCAACTTGCAAAAGAACTCTTACAGACTACAAAGAAGATTCGTGGAAATATTATGACATTGCACGAGGGTGTTAATGTAGCTAAGGATGTACTGGAAAAAATTCGTAAACCAGGCGGTACAAAGAGATTTGCAGTAATTCAGGGATACATTCCAAAAAGCATGGAAAAAAAATTCAAGGAAAATACAAAGAAATGGATGTCAGTAACCGAAGATATTAAAGATCCCGAGATTCTAAAGGAAAAGCCCATTTTACTGAAAAACAAGCCTTGGATCAGAACATTTGAGGTCATCACTGACAGCCAAGGAATACCAAAACATGGAGAGTTAGATCCCACACCTATGATAGCGATTATGTGGCCAATTTTTTATGGAATAATGTTTGCAGACTTAGGTCACGCACTTTTACTTATGGGATTTGGCTTATTGTTCAAATTCAAAGGACAAGGTACTTTGTCAAGATGGGGTATGTTAATTGCCATATCGGGTGGTTCTGCTGCTATTGCCGGATTGTTTACTGGTGAAGCTTTTGGTTTCCATATTGAGCACTTAGCACCTTTTGAATATCTTTTACGTGAAGGAGGGCCTCTTCAGTCATTTTCTTGGCTCATAGGAGTGATTAGTGTAGCAGAACTCAGTTTCGAAGAAGTAATTGTAATTCTAAAGGTATCGATTTTTCTAGGAATAATACATCTTGTGACTGCATTTATCTTACGCATTAAGAGATTGTTGAGGGAGGGAGAACGTACTCCAGTATTTCTTGAGGCAATTCCAAACTTAACAATGTACTTTGGAATTGTGGCAGTAATGATGTCTGCTATAGGTTCAGGGTATGATGTTATGGGTATGTATTCTAGAATACACACTGAAGCTGTACCTTGGGTTACAATACTAGTTGGAGATTGGGCACGTGTCTGGATAGTAACTAGAATCTCAATAGTAGTGATAATTGGATCTTTAGTGATGATGGTAATTGGTGGAATTCTACATACAAAGAAACATCCAGAAGCTGGAGATCCAGTTAGTGTAATTATGGAAGTTTTACTTGGAAAAACTGTAGAATGTTTATCACATACGATAAGCTACGCTCGAATTGGTATTATGTTGCTCGTACATGCAGCACTTTTACTAACGGTAAATAATGCATTTGCTTCACTTGGCGGTTGGAGCTCACCAGGTGCTGTTGCTCTTATTGTAGGAGGAAATCTTGGAATAATGATGATAGAAGGATTGATTGTTTACATCCAAGCACTAAGGCTTCATCTGTATGAATTTTTTACAAAGTGGTATGACGGAGGAGGTAAGCCATTTAGAACTGTCTTGCCTGAAATGGTGTATAACCAACTTTTGTGGAAAAAGAAAAGTTAAGCTACAGGAAGTTCTAGTCTATTTCCCCATTCTGACCAAGAACCAAGATAAACTTTGACATTTTTGAATCCTAATTTTTTTAGTGCCAAAAATGTATTTGCTGCTCTGTATGCTCCTTGACAGTAAGTTACTATCTCATCATCTTTTGAAAATTTATAAAGTAAGGAAAGTTCTTCGTTTTTTTTCATTGTTCCATCTTTTTCTATATTGAGATTCCAATCTACATTTATCGCGTTTGGAATGTGTCCACTACGTGCAGCTCGAACTATTGTTCCATCAAATTCTTCTTTTGTTCTAGCATCAATGAGCTTTATCCTCTCCAAGTTTTCTTTGATATAATTGAAATCGGAGAAAACACTTTTGTTTACATTTCCTAAAAAATGGTTAGGTTTGAATGCATTAGTTTGTTTTTCAATGGGTAAATTGGAACTCTTCCAGCTCTTGATTCCTCCATCTAACATAAAGACATTGGAATGAGAAAAGTATGTTAAAATCCACACACCTCGAGCTGCGGTCATTCCAGAAACTTCGTCATAAAACACAACTTTTTTGTCATTAGTTATTCCGACATTTGATAGTAGTTTTTGCATTTGTGTGTTGAATGCTTTTGTTCCATCTTCTGAGGTATCAGACCAATGATATGCAAACAGATCAAGATTTACTGCTCCAGGAATGTGTCCACTCGAATATTCTTTGAATGTTCTTGTATCAACTAGGACTAACTCTGGAATCTTGAGAATTTCTTTTAGTTCAGTTACTGATATGAACATAACCAGACTACGGAATAGGAATGTAAATTCATTTCATGATAATAAAAATAAAAAGAAAGGGGGGGTGTGATTTACTCGTTTACGTAGGATCTTTCACCGTGCTGTGCAATATCTAGACCAACCTCTTCTTCCTTTGGAGTGACTCTAATGCCACCAGGCCAGACTGCATCCATAATCTTCAGCATTACAATCGTGACCGAAAAGGCATATGCGATTGTCATAACTGCACCGATGATGTTGATCGCTTGTTGCTCCATACCTTCTGGAGTTCCAGTCCAAGCACCGATACCGTCTCCAGTATCCCATATGTGAGGACTAGCTAGTGTTCCGGTTAATATTGCGCCTGTAAAGCCGCCTATTCCGTGGACACCCCAGACATCTAGAGCATCATCCCACTTGCGAGCATTTTTGAAAGCAACAGCTCCATAACAGAGTGTTCCTGCAGCAATTCCTATGATAATCGAAGCCATAGGTCCTACCCAACCAGAGGCTGGTGTGATCGCTACAAGTCCAGCTACTGCTCCTGTCGCAGCACCAACAATGCTTGGTTTACCAGTATGAGCCCAGCTCATCAATAACCAAGTAATTGAAGCCGTACCAGTTGCAGTGTT
>JAEHKU010000044.1 GCA_016838825.1 Nitrosopumilales archaeon
GATAATTCCTGGTGTTGCAAAATTTACTACCAGAGCAACCAATTGGGTCGCAATAGCTTTTGCAGCAATGAGTGCGATTTCAGCTACGACACTTTTACAAGGCGCCATTGCAGGTAACGAAATTCATAATCAGATCCCATGGATATCTTCTATCGGACTGAAGGCAGGAGTTTTAGCTGATCCACTTGCAGTTATAATGGCAAATGTTGTAGGCTGGATTTCATTTTTGATTATTGTCTACAGCACTGGTTACATGAAAGGTGACAGGGACATTGTAAGATTCTGGTTCTGGATGATGTTCTTTATTGGCTCCATGCAATTGATCGTTCTTTCAGATAATCTGTTACAACTCTTCTTTGGTTGGGAAGGAGTAGGTCTTGCTTCTTATGCATTGATAAGTTTCTGGTACCGCGACAAAAAGAAAGATCATGTCGGAATAGAGGGAAGTAGTACCTTAGGAATAATGGAGTATTATTCCCCGACTCATTCCGGAATGAAGGCATTCATCATGACCAAAGTTGGTGATGTCATGATGCTCGCAGGAATGTTCTTGATCTTTGCGTACGCAGGTACATTTGGATTCAAAGAACTAGTGGCTGATACTGGTTGGGCTACCTCAATGTCAGCAGAAGGCCTGCTTATTCCTGCTGCAGTATTACTCTTTGGAGGCGCAATAGGCAAGTCCGCACAATTTCCTTTAAATGAGTGGCTACTTGAGGCCATGACCGGTCCCGCTTCAGTTTCTGCTCTGATACATGCAGCAACGATGGTAAAAGCTGGTGTATTTTTAGTTGCGAGACTTGGCCCACTCTTCTTTGCACTAGCAGCAGCTGGAATCGTAATGGATCAATTCTTCGAAATAATCGCATGGGTTGGAGCGATTACCGCGTTACTGTTAGCAACACAAGCGCTAGTAAATCCAGAAATCAAAAAAGTCCTTGCATATTCCACAGGTTCTCAAATCGGTTACATGATGATGGCACTTGGTGTAGCAGGACTTTCAGAACAGTTTGTAGACGGTTATACTGCAGGATTCTTCCATCTGATTTCTCATGCAATGTTCAAAGCATCTTTGTTCATGATCGCAGGGTCATTGATACATGTAGTTGGCTCTAGGTTCATGACGGACATGGGAGGCTTGCGAAAGCATATGCGGAAAACGTATCTCTTCATGTGGGCAACAGGACTTGCACTGATGGGTGCGCCGTTCATCACAACAGGATTTTGGAGCAAAGACGCAATCTTTGCAGCGGTATATGAATCAGGAAATGAATGGGCTTTGCCAATATTTGTAATGGCGGTACTTACGGCAGTAATTACAGCATTCTACACAACAAGAATGATTGGTCTGGTCTTCTTTGGTGATAAAAGTAAACATATTAAAAAAATGGAAAAAGATGGTCACCACATGCATGAAGTCGGGATATCAATGTGGGTCCCTTATGGAATACTTGCTGCTTTGACGATTGGAATCGGTGTTATTGGACTTTCTGCAGAAGGAGGAATACATCAAGTATTTGTAGAATATCTAGATACTTCATTTGGAATTAGTACTAACGAGCTTGCTATAGAATCTGAGTTGGGTGCAGGAGGATTTCTCTTTGGTCTTAATCCCATTGCACTGACTGCCTCACTCGCAGCATTTGCAATTGGGTTTGGTCTAGGATACATCTTCTATATAGGAAGATTTGTAGATCCTGTAAAATTTGTTAATTCCAATTTATTCTTCTATTCAATACACAAGTTCTTTCTAAATAGATGGTATCTTAATGCATTAATTTATTGGACTTTTGTTGTAGCACCATTATATGTCGCTAGGGGGGTATGGCGATACTTTGAAAGAACTGTAGTAGATGGGATGAACACTGGACTTGAAAAGTCTGTTAGATGGAGTGCAAAAACAATTCAAGCAACTCAGACAGGAATTTCACAATCTTATCTTTACGTATTTGGAGCCGGCATACTTTTCGTGATGCTGTTGTTGTTAATTTAGGAGAATGATATGATAGACTTTACATCAACACCGATTATTTTGATAGCACTGATCGGATCGGTAGGTATGCTACTCCCCGTAATCAATATTATACGGAAAGACAGAGGATCAACTTCCTTTTACGGCGCAATAGCTCTAGTCACATTAATAGTTGCAGCAGGATTTATAGCGTATCAAATTTTTACAGATAATGTAGCATCTCCAGCTATATTTTCAGAAGATGTTTTGGTTGATGATACATTTGGTTCGTTCTTTGCAATAGTAGTGCTAATTGTTGCCATACTCACTGTAGTTGGGTCGTTCAGTTATATGCGAAATCAGTCTTATCCTGCGGTCTACTTCTCACTAATTCTGTTATCATCAATTGGGATGATCTTAGTTGCTTATTCAACAGACTTGGTAATGTTATTGGTTGCATGGGAGCTTATGAGTATTCCAACTTATGTGTTAGCCGGATTTATGAAAAAAAATCCATCCTCAAACGAAGCTGCTATCAAGTACTTTTTGTTTGGAGCACTCTCAACGGCAATTATTGTTTATGGAATTTCAATTGCATATGGTATTACTGGTTCCACAAATATTGGAGAAGTGATTGTCGGATTTGCTTCTCTTGACGCATCGATGGTCCCATTGGGACTTCTTGCCACTGCTCTGTTCATAGCAGGATTTGGTTTCAAAATGGGCCTTGTACCGTTTCACATGTGGCTACCAGATGCATACGAAGGAGCACCGCCTACAATTGCTGCACTTTTAGCAGCTGGTACCAAGAAGGTAGGTTTTGCAGCAGCATTACGTGTAATCGTAATGGGCACTATCGCCCTAAACTTGGAATGGACATTTGCGTTAGGCATCATAGCTATAATGACAATGACTGTTGGAAACTTGGCTGCAATAATGCAGAAAAATCTAAGCAGAATGCTTGCTTATTCCAGCATTGGTCATGCTGGTTACATTCTGATTGGGCTTAGCATTGCCCCATTTTCATCTATTGGAATTCAGGGTTCATTATTCCATATCTTTAATCACGCAGTTATGAAGGGCGCAGCTTTCATAGCAGTAGCTGCGATTGCTATAACTTTAGCATCTACACATCTTGACAAGATCAAAGGTCTTGGAAGAAGAATGCCAATTACATCTATTGGACTCGTTGTTTCTCTCCTTGCACTGGCTGGTGTTCCACCTCTGAATGGCTTTTGGAGCAAACTTATGTTATTTGGTTCTGCAATTGATGCAGGTTCGGTAGTAGCGTGGGCACCTTACCTTGCAGTCGCAGGAGTTCTGAACAGTGCGCTCTCACTTGCATATTACGGCTGGATAATTCGAAAGATGTACTTTGAAGGCGAAGATGAAAAAAGAGTAAAAGAACCTAAATCCATAATTGCAGTAATGATTTTTTCGGTAATCTTTATGGTGGGAATAGGAGTTTATCCAGATCCATTCATACAGTTTGCAGGAACAGCTGTTCCAAGTCTCAATATTTCGTCCATGCTTTCGCCATAGTAAAGTTAATCAGATTTTCAAGACTATCTTTAGCTGGGCCATCAGCTATCTTTCTAAGTCCAGCCTTTGCATTAAGAGAATAATCTATCAATAACCGCTCCATGCGATTAAAAACATCACGAGGATCTGAACATTTTTTAATTAAAACATTAAACAACTTGTCTTCATTTTTCCAATCAAGAAGATCATCTCGAATTTGATATGCAATTCCTATGTTTTTACCATATTCAGCAAGAGATAGGATGTGTTCTTCTGTTCCATCTCCTATTATAGCACCGAGTTTTGACGCTGCTTCAAATGCTGTTGCGGTTTTATACTCAATTACCTTAAGATAATCATCGAAGGTAACATCTTCACTGCTTTCTAATCTTGCTTCAAGTATCTCTCCTTCACTCATCATCATTGCAGTAGTAGCGAGCTCACTTGCGATTCTAGGTTTTCCTAGTCTGGATGATATATTTAGAATTAAACCTAGTACAAAATCTCCAGTTAGGATACTTGTATTGTATCCGTATTTGATATGGAAAGGATCTTTGTCTCTTCGTAAAGTTTCATTGTCAATTATGTCATCATGTATTACTGATTCCATATGTAGAAATTCTACTGCACAAGCTGCAGTGTACGCATTAATATCACACTGTCCAACACTCTCAGCTGACAAAACTAAAATCAATGGTCTTATTCTCTTTCCACCTTCTAGCGCATACTTGAGTAAATCGCTAAATTCAGATTTTGCATAAAGATCTAATTCATCTTCTAAAGCTTTGTTAATTTTTGTAATGTATTGCTTATGATCTTTGTATAAAGGATTGAGTTGAATATTTTTTCTATTCAATAAATTACACTTTCATGATCACTTGAAGACATTATTTAATACTTTAGTGCTCCAGCCGGGATTTTCATCTTACTAGAATTTGAACCCGGGATCACCGCCTTGAAAGGGCGGTATGCTTGACCGGTCTACACCACTGGAGCCCGAACTGCATCCAGTTTTCTCACCATAAAATCTTTTGGTGCTGAAAAGATTTTTTTATTGGCGTATTTGCATAAGTTTGTGCACTCATTAGTAAAACGAATAGATGAATTAATTGAGCAAAAAAGTCTTCTTAAACATCCATTTTATGTCATGTGGACTGAAGGAAGTCTATCTATAGATTCTATTTCTGGTTATTCAAAGGAATATTTCCAACTTGTCAAAGCTGTACCTACGTTCGTTGGTTCTATAATGGATCACTCACCCTATAGTATGAAGGACTCCATTTCTTCTAACAAAAAAGAAGAAGAAGAGCATATTAGGCCATGGATAAGATTTGCTAGCTCCCTAGGCATATCTCAAACAGAATTGGAGAAATATTCGGGCCTCAAAAAAACCAGAAAGGCAGTTTCGACTCTATCAGCTCTGATGGGTTCATTCGAAGGGGGTTCAGCTGCAATGTATGCATTTGAGAAGGAAATTCCAAAAATTAGTGATACGAAATTAGATGGTTTGAAAAAATTTTATGGATTGACAAGTCGTGATGCTATAGACTACTTCCTAATTCATGCTGAAGCTGATATTAGACATGCGGCCGTGTGGCGTGCAATTCTTGAAAATACTCAAAAGGAAAGAGAAGACAACTTGATACAAATTGCAAAGAGATCACTCGATGCACAAAATATGTTACTTGATAGTTGCTACGAAGCATACTGTTAGTCTCTATACCAATTTATACGACAGACAGAGGTGTTTTTCTGGGGCCCGTAACTCAGCTTGGTAGAGTAACCGGCTCATAACCGGTGAGCCAAGGGATCGAAGCCCTTCGGGCCCATTTTATTTTTAGATGTTATATTCTCTCTTCATAATGGCAAAAAATTTTTGGGAATAGGTGTCTTGACAATAGTTTTAAAATGGAACAAATCTGATAATAATAGGCAGCTATGAAGAATCAGAGTTATATCTGAAACATGATGTTAAGGCATTTGTCTGAGCTGGCTTAATCCATTAAAACATAATTGAAAAAATATCAAAAAAAGAATACCCTGAGAGTATATATTTATCAATTTTACAAAATCAAAAATGACTGAAACAAAACCTATAGTAAGTATTGAAAATGTCGTTGCTTCTGCTTCTGTTGAACAAAAAATAGATCTTAACGAAATTGTTTCAAAATTCCCTGATGTTGAGTATCATCCTGATAAATTTCCTGGATTAGTATTTAGAATAAAATCACCGAAAACTGCAACTCTAATTTTTAGTTCTGGAAAGATGGTTTGTACAGGAGCAAAATCCGAAGAGCAATCGATGGAAGCTGTGAGAACTGTAGTACAAAGACTTCGAAAAGGGGGAATCAAAATTAAGAAAGATGCTATAATTAAGATTCAAAATATAGTAGCTTCTATAAGCCTAGGGGGAAGGATTCACCTTGAAGAAGCGGCACGAACTCTTCCAAGAAGCATGTATGAACCAGAACAATTTCCTGGACTTATACACAG
>JAEHKU010000045.1 GCA_016838825.1 Nitrosopumilales archaeon
CTGCAACTTGTACTGTGGTAAATTGAACATTAGTTGAAAACTCTAAACCTATTGGATCATCAATTAGCCTGTGCTCTTTTGTGTTAGCTCCTGGTCCAAACCATCTAACATCATCTAAAACGTCATGTTCTGATGCTGATTGTGTAAATTGTAAAATTTCCGCAAAACCTAAAAATAAAATAGCCACTTTTTCTGCACCATACTCATCAACGTATCCTCGTACTTTTTCAGCTAACAATGATGTAGATGCAGAAAATTCTGGAGATTCTGGATTGTACCGAACACCTTCATCTGTTTTTTCGCCTCTTTCAACAAACGAACTAGTTGTTGCATCGCTTAGGCCATCGCCCCAAGTGTCCCCTCTCCAGACAGGAATAATTACTTCAATTCCTTCATGTTGTATTAGCTTTGCAAGTGCAGTGCCTTGATTAGAGTCATCTGGAACTAGACGAAAAACACTATCATTTGGAATAGCTAGTGCAGGAGCTGATGAACAACAGCTAACCAGTAACATGTTGTTAGAATCTGAATAGCCTTTGATGTTTCTAATATTAGAACTAGTTTCAGGACCAACTACAATACTAATTCCTTTTGCATTAAGTGAAGTTAGTTTTTCAAGGGCAATAACTGGACTAGTTGCAGAATCTTCAGAAATCATTTTGAGATTCCATCCAGCTCCGAGCTTTTCTAGATGTTTGTTAAAATCAACAACTCCTAGCTTTGAACCTTCCCAATTCTCTTCTCCATGAGTAGCTAAATCGCCTGTAAGTGGAAGAATCAACCCAATCCTTACTTCTCCACTTAGTTGTGGATTCTGTTCCATAGTTTGTTTTAGTATTGAGTTATCTTCGGATGATTCAGGATTTCCAACTCCAAACCCAATAACAAGACCTATAGCAATTCCAATTATAATTCCAATTCCAATAGGTTTTCCACTTTTGCCCAAACTGCTCATGCCTATAGACCCAACAAATCAATTTCTAGATTATAACTCTTTGAAATCATTTGGGGCGTAAACCCTTTTGTACATTCACTTATCTGGTGATCTTTTGGTTTAGCATTTTTGAATGGAGTCACAAGTAAACCAAAAACAGTGCTAGGCCTCAAAAGTTCCATTAATAGTTCATTTCAAATGAAAAAATTACTGCCATATTTTGGAGTCCAACGATTTTTTATTTTTTCATCTATATCGTCTGCCATCATATCAAGTTCTGCTGTATCTCCAAATTTGTGATACGTTAATTTTTCTAATGTTTTGATAATACCTTTAGCTGCTCGATACTGAGGTATCGCAGGTTCATTTAACTCGCCATACAAACCGATTCCCTGAATTCCATTTGTTTTTGCATATCCTAATACCAATCCATTAAAACCGGTAATCAGAGACTTTTGAGGGGTAATATCAAAATTTGATTTTTCTAATTGTGTTGCAAGTTGTGCTGAGGTTCCAGTCACAAAGGTTTGTGGAGATTTGCCAAGTTGCCTATTAGTGTGAAATCCGCCTAACGTGTAAATAAATTTGACAGAATATTTTTTTGAAATATCAATAACATCCTGGCATAATGCATGTAGTTCTTCACTGCTTTGTGGCTGACCTGCACCTCCTCCAAACACAATCAAATCATCTACATATCTATACTCCCATTTTTCGTCTGGTAAGTCTATGTAACCTCCTTTATCTAATACATAACTTGGATAGGAAGATTTTGCAGTTCTGAATTTTTTTGTTTTTAAATTATTATTGATAAAATCCACTACTATACTTCCTACATTTCCCATATCTTGCATGGCTGCAATAACAATAGGTTTTTTTAAATCAGGATCAGATTCTTGGAAAAAATCCATTCTTAAAATAATCTCTTTTTAGATTAATAGTTTCTTTTAACAAATCAGTCCTGACAGTCGTTAACATTTGATTAGGACTATTAACGATCAATTTTAGGCGTAAAATCTGCCAGAGTCAACCCAAGTTAGCTATCTCTTACCTGGCCCATCACTGTAAAAAGAAAAAAACACCCGTTGATGAAAACCTCTACCTGATTCTTAATAATAGTGTCATGATATCAACAGATTATGGGTTTTAAGAGATTCATTGCAACTCGACTGATAACCATGTTTGGTGTTCTCATGATAACTGTATTACTTACTATCGCACTTGTCGGCTCTAACATGGACACCATACTTGTACGAGGAGTAAGCTTTCAGGTAAGAGAAGAAATTACAGAAAACAGAGCTCTAGTACAAGGCTTTAAAGATATTGAAGAGTTTGATGCTTTTGTCCAATCGAAAATAAATCAAAGAGTAAAGGAGCTTGGGCTTGACGAACCATGGTATTCACCACAAAGACTTGGTCTTACTCTATACAAAATACTGATACTTGACTTTGGACACGCCACATTCCTTACTAGTGATTCTGGCTCGTCAAATGTTAAAGATATAATATTTGAAAAATTACCAAGAACTATTTTGCTTTTTACCACTGCAACAATCATCATATCTATAATAGGAATCTTTCTTGGCGCATACTCTGGTAGTAAGATAAGATCAAAGGTCGATAGACTGACATCGAGTTTTGCAGTTGTAAGCAGCAGCTTCCCAGTATGGTGGGTAGGAATGTTAATGATCTTTGTGTTTGCATTTACGTATCAGATATTTCCTGCAAGAGCAACACCAACTATTCCTATAACAGACCCGGGATACTATGGTGCTCTTCTTTACCATATGATATTGCCCATTACAACTATAGTCATAATTGGATTTGGTGCATGGGCATATCTCGTACGGAATTTCATGGTAGGAATAATGCAAGAAGATTTTATCATGGCTAAAAGGGCGATTGGCATTGAAGAAAAAAAGATTGTCTATACTCACGCGTTAAAAAATGCGGCACCGCCGATATTGACAGTCCTTGCCCTTAGTTTGTCAGGTTCTCTTGGCGGAGCAATAATCACAGAAGCGGTATTTGATTGGCCAGGCATGGGAAGACTGTACTTTGAAGCGATTAGTGTGATGGACCTTCCAGTAATAATTGGTTCAACGTATATCCTCACGGTTTTTTTCCTTGCGAGTATCTTCTTGGCGGATATACTTTATGGCTACTTTGATCCACGGGTGAAGACTGGATCATGAGCAGCTTCACCTCAAACGAAATATTGCAAGAATTTATGAAAAATAAGATCGGATTAGTTGGAGTTGGAATTCTAATGGGGCTTATTACCATATCTATCATCACTGCAATAACTATACCGGCTGAAACTTTTAGAGAATGGAATAATCCAACCATTTGGATATCTTATCCAAAAACTTCTCAGCCGTCATGGGTAAACTATTTTCTTATAGAAAAAATTCCTGAACATAAAATACTTGATTCCCCTGCAATTGGTACGCAAACTAGTGGAGAGATTTCTGTCATCTCACAAAGATTTGTGACAAATTACCAGTATGACTCATTCCCAAGTGACTTTAGCCATGAGTATACAGCTAAATATTCAGGCACTCCACTTTTTGAAATGTCAGTCACACGTCCCGACAGATTAGAGCTCCAACTAATCTCGTCTTCACTTCCATTGTCCCAAGAATATAACGTATATCATGAAAGAGTCTTCTCCACGGATAACTCAATCAGGAAGAATCTTCAACAGTATCAAGATAATTTTGAGTTTCTTATTGAAGATATGTCTGCAGAAGACATCATATTTTCAAGAACTGACATTAACGAGGTATTGAAAGGGGATTACGTCTTTACAGTTAATTTGTACGGTGTTGACTCGGAAAATAAAATCGAAGAATCCTCATTTATCATAGGAGGAAAGGCTTTTGGTCTTATGGGCACAGACGAACTAAGACGTGACCTTGCAATTGGTCTATTGTTGGGAACTCCCCTTGCTCTTTTTATTGGAATTTCAGTAGCTGTAGGATCTGTAGTAATGGGTCTAGTATACGGAGTTTACGCAGGTTTCAAGGGAAAATACACTGATGAAACAATGATGCGATTAAATGATGTAGTTTATGCTTTACCAGCACTTCCATTTTTAATCATCTTGGTAGCGACAATAAGCAACAGTATTTTTCTTATGGTAGGGTTCTTAATGATTTTCGGATGGGTTGGAATTGCCAAAGTTTCACGTAGCATGGCATTGCAAATTAAGACCAGACAATATGTCGAAGCTTCAAAATTGATGGGACAAAAAGACCGTACAATTATCTTCAAACATGTGATCCCGCAACTATTACCGTATGCCTTTGCAAGCATCGCAATTTCAGTTCCTGCAGCAATAACTACAGAAGCTGGATTGAGCTTTTTGGGTCTTGGTGATCCAAGTTTTCCTACATGGGGGCAGATCCTTCATGACGCAAACATCTTTGGGGCTGCCGCTCGTGGTCTTTGGTGGTGGGTCGTTCCGCCTGGAATTATGATTGCGATTACTGGATTGGCATTTGTCTTTATTGGAAACGCACTAGATACTATAGCAAATCCTAGACTTAAACGCTAGACACTGAACTGACGAATTATTTTCAAATTTGTGTCATTAAGTTTTACGGTATATGCAGCTTTGTTAGGATCATTAGATTCTGATAGTATCTCTGCAAATTTTGTTTTGTCCCTTCCTCTTTCATATTTGCCACCGGATTCTTTTATACACAAGGGAAACTTTTGCATTTTAAGACCACTTTTGGAAAGAAAAGTTATGAATTTTTCATAGTTTTCTGTTTTATACCAATCAATATTTTTCTCTCCACATACTGCAATCCAAGTATCTATAGTGTTTTGATATATAGCTTTTTTCCTTAGTTCCTCTAATTCCATGTTCAAATTTTAATCAACTAGAAGTCTGCACGCTTGATCTTTGAGCCACACCGAGGACACGCGCCACCTTTGTACGAGTTATTACATACAAGACACACGTATTTCACGCCACCTTGTCGTTGGCCTAGTCCAAATAATCCTCCACCCATTCCAGCGCGGTCATAGCCTCCCATCTTTCCAACATATCGCTTTCGAAGGTATAATGGGAGTGCAATAAAGATTGCAAGTGCAGCGATTAATCCAAATGGCCAAGGTAGTATCATTTGTAAGCCAATACTAATTGCCAAAGAAGCAAATAAGAAAGTCAGATAAACTTTAGTGTTAAACATGTAATCCTAACACGTTAAAATCTTTATAAAGTTTTGTCAGAATTTTTTGCATCAATCACTTAGAGTAATATTGATTTCCCCCCCATCTGCATTCCATGCAAAGATATCATCATTTTCATACGGTGACTTTACAATCATTGAAACAAACCCAAAGAAATTATGTAGGTCTTCAATCGATGGCTTTGCAGAACCAGTAGGATGAGAGTGAACAGTTCCAATATAACTCGGATCAAAGGGCAAAAATGAAGAAGGAAAGCCAGCAAAAGTTGGTCCCTGTTCTGAAAAAGGAGGAACCACCAAACCATCGATGAGAATGTTTTCCCCTCGCAATTTTCCACGAAGTATAAGTATGCCTTCATTTGGATGATTCATCTTGCAAAAAGATAAGATGCTATCACGCGTGTCTTTTTTCAATGTAACAATACGAACTTTTCTTTTTTTGAAAATCACGAATAGATTCGGGTTTAGAAATTAATTAATCTTATCTTAACTAGTGGGTTGCTTTAACACAGGATTTAAGTATGCCCAGTATGCACAGTATACTAAGATGCAACGAAGCGATATAAAGACCGTAAAATCGGAGGCAGAAATAATACAGGAATCGGATCCAAAGATAGAATCTTTCTTGGATAGAAAGTTCAGACACAGTCGAAGTTTTTCTACAAGAAAGACCTACAAATCTGCGATAAACAAATTCGTTG
>JAEHKU010000046.1 GCA_016838825.1 Nitrosopumilales archaeon
AGAATCAAATTTGATTGAAGCAATTAACATTTGATGCGAACTGTTAAAGACCAGAATAAGAAAAGAAGAAAGTAGAATTAACGAACGAATACCACCCACAGACTTTTTAATGGGAGATAGATTTGTTAATTCTAGATTAAATTGACTTGCAAAGGAATCTGTCATAGATACAAGGCGCCCAAGCCCTATGGAACGGGCAGATATGAAATAGGTCAAAAACGATGCAATAGTTGCGATATATACATAGACTGGAATGGATTTTTTTGCCCATGTTGTGGTATGAAACTAAGAGTAGTTCCTCGTAACAAAAAAGGGAAAGAAAAAATCTTGAATTTCTCACGAATTTAACATTAGATACGAACTGATTTTTCTAAAGATAAATTATGCTATGAAGCCTGTATGACGAGTGGTTTTTCAAGCTTTTGTTTTTGTTCTTTTTGTTTGAGCTTGAGAAGATATTCCTGTATCATAGCGTATTCTATTTCATTACACATAACAATCCAATATACTACAAAGTATAAAAAAAATTCCTAGTCAACATAATCTTAAGTAACTAGTGATACGTATAGATCATATGCATTTTATCACATTGATCAAATTCAGAAAAAAGGCAAGCGATGTAGTCGAGGTTGCAAAGGAAGTCATGGAAAATCTTCCCAAAGATCTAAAAATAACTGGAGCTTACTGGACACTTGGAAGATTTGATGCAGTTTTGATTTATGAAGCTCCAAGTGAAAAAGAAGCAATGAAGCTCGGAATAGATATGGGTAATGTTATGCAGACACAAACCATGGTGGCAGTACCTAGAGAAGAAGCAGTCAAGTTACTCTGAATGAGATTTTAAATTACATTTGATACAAACAGATTTTTTATTCCTTGTACTCGTCCAGTCTCTTTTTTAATTTCTGATTTTCGTTTCTTTCCCTATCAAGTGCCTCATAGACAGTTTGTAATTCCTTTTGCAAGGGCTGAATCTTTGCACTCATCTCTGCAATCATGGCACTTGCTGCTTGTACAACTTTTTTCGAGTCTTCCTTGTTTCTAACCGTAGATAGGTCCGATTCGATGAACTTTAGTTCTTTTTTTGCTAGTTCAGTCTCTTTTCTTTTCGCTTCTTGCTGAGTTATCAATGACTTTAGTGTGTCTTGATGAAATTCAATCTGACCAGTCAACTTGACAAGTTCCTTTTTGATACTTTTTATTTGAGCCTCATAATCCCAAAGTTCTGATTTCTTTGATGCTGTTCTGGATTCTAATGATTCCACATCAGCTCCAACTTGCGCCTTTTCCGATTTCAGGAGTGAAATCTCGGATTTTGGTTTTTTGAGTATGACCAAAGTTCGTTCATATTCAGCTTTCTTCTTCATAATTTCAGAATTCTTTTGAATTAGTTCCTTTTTCGTAGCCATGAGCTTTCCCACCGCAACATCATACTCTGACCTTACGCTCAAAAGCTTCTTGTTGAGGGATTCAAGATGTTTTGATTTTTCTTGAGTCTCTGTTGAAACAGGTTCTACCGCTTCAACATAATTTTCAGATTTATCATCAGACTTTTCTTCAGTTTTTTTATGACGTGAAAAGAGTCCCATTGCCAGTTAACAGTGTCTACCAAGAAATGAACATTTCGTGATATCTATCAGTATTTTACTTGGATGGCACTCTGTTTTTGATATATTTTAGATAAAACCCAAATCCCCCAACGATAAAACCCAAGACTATCGCAGGCATTCCAAGTTCCCGTAACTCTCCCCCAAACAGAGTCGGAGCAGAAATGAAGAGCAGCGCACCTAAGATAATTAACGCAAAGGCCCCACTTTTTTTTGGCCTATTATGTTCATCATGTGCCATGTTATTCCCCTAAACATATTGCCCAAGTGTCTGCGATACCTTTTTCCTGCCGATATCCATGATGAATGGACCAATCTTTGGTCCTCTATTAGCTGATAGAATTATCTGATACAGCACTCGGAAGAAATCTTTTGGTGGGATATCGTTTTTCTTTGATATTTCATATATAGAACTTTGAAGATCCTCGGGTTCTTTTTCACCAGATAACAATTCAGCAAGTTCTTTAACTGCTTTTTTCGTGATATTATCAAGTTTAATCTCTATTTTTTCATGTTCCCCAAAATCATCCGCATAGTTTCCAGCTAACGTAATTAGTTTCTCAATGTATGAATCCAGTGATTTTATTGCCCTATACTCGATGAGTTTTTTGGTCACTCTTGGAACACGATCTTCCTGGTATATTTTGCAGAGTTCAACCATCAATCTATAACTGATATGCATGTTTGGTTCTTTTGGAGGATTTAACAAGTTAACATATTCGTAAAGACCTTTTGATTTAGTTGATTTTGCTTCATTTTCGAATTTAATTTTCCCAAAAAAGACATCCTCTAGTTCATTATATTCATCCATTAATGCAGGGATATTTTCAAAGCCAACTTCCCTTGCACCTGTAATTCTCTTGTAGAGTAATAACAGGATAGATTTTGGAGTTCCATACTTTAACCAAGCTTGCGATGTTACCACGTTACCGGAAGATTTTGAAATTTTTTTGCCACTTTTATCCAATAACATCTCATACCTTACATGGTGTGGATGTGGGAATTTTAGAATCTCATCTGATACCCAATCATTTACCTTTACAGAATCCATGATATCTTTCCCATAGGCTTCGAATCTTACATCAAAGGCTTGCCATCTTGCAGCGAATTCAACCTTCCATACTAATTTACCAAGATCTTTTGTAATATCTGCAATTCCTTCATGACCACAGCCGTGTAGAGTTTCAGAACCTATTGTAGTTTCTTTACATCTGTATTTTACTTTCTTTTCGTCAGCAAGATAATCATAAACTTCAGCGGTATACAGTTTTCCACAACTAGAACAGACAGGAAAGTATGGTAAATCATTTTGAAATTTTTCTTGTCCTACAAGATCAGCTATTTTATCTCCAATCTTTTTGCTATTTACCAATATTGTATGAATCTGATCCGTAAGAATTCCACTCTTGTAAGTATTCAATGCTCTTTCGAATCTGTATTTAATTCCAAGATTGTCAAGACCATCAAGAAGAAGGCTACTCATGTGGACACCATAGGAGTCATGACATCCAAATGGATCAGGAATAAACGATACAGGTTTTCCTAGATGTTCATTCAACGATTCCGGTAAACCTTCAGGAACTTTTCGCAATCCATCTAAATCATCTGAATAGGCAATTAGTTCAGATTTGTATCCTAAATTCTCCAAGGCAAGTTTGACGCCAAAAGCCCTTACTGCATCACCAAGGCTTCCAAGATGAGGTATTCCCGAAGCCCCAAGCCCACTTTCAACTCGCAAAAGGTCTAGACTACGTCCTAAGGATTGTTCCCTTTCAACAAGCTCAGAAGCTAGTTTATCAATCCAAGTACCTTTTCCAATGATTTTGGTCTTTTCCATGGTATTACTTTGATAACACTTTGGACATGTACGGGCCCAAAAGAGAATATCCAAGCATCTGATAATATCGTCTTGTTCCTACTGCACTAATGACTAGAATCTTTTTTACATCAAATTCTTCCTTTGCAATTCTTTCTGCTTCTTTCATGAGCTTCTTTCCAAGACCCAAGTGCTGTATTCCATCCTTGCTTCTTTCACCAAGTTTAAGCGATTTTCCATAAACATGAAGTTCACGTACAATACAGGTGTCATCTGAAATTTCATCTCTATGTGCCTTATCACTTGGTTTACGCAATCTCAAAAAACCAAAAATTTTATCATCTGAATTTTCGTATGAAAGAAAGACTTCCTTTCCTCCTGAAGAATAGTAATCATCTCTTTCCATTATTAACTGACTGATATCAGTAGGTGTTTTGGCCAACCCAATCTCTCTACATCGTATACAATTACATGATAGGTTTTGTTTCTTGAGATTTGCAAGAACTATTTGCCTCAAGTTTCCAAGTTTTGGTCCAGCAATTATTTGATCAGAAGAAATTTCTCGCTGTAATCTCATAATTCGAACCCATCTTGGCACATTCTTTTTAATTTCTGTAAGGACGTAAATTAATTCTTCATCAGAATATGGTTTGTATTTACCGCTAACATAGTCATTGTAAAGTGGAGTGTTTTTCAAGACTAGTGATGGATAAATCTTTAACATATCTGGCTTCAATTCCGGGTCCTCGAATAATTTTCTAAAATCCTCTACATCGTTTTCGGGTGTCATTGTAGGTAACCCAGGCATCATGTGGGCGACAATTTTGTATCCAGCATCTTTTGCTATCTGAAATGATTCCACTACATCTTCGTAGTTATGACCTCGGTTTACAATATGATACACTTTTTCATGTAGGCTTTGTACTCCAATTTCTACTCGTGTGATACCATAATTCAGCATTGAATCAACATGTTCTTTTTTACAATAATCAGGCTTCGTTTCAATTGTAAACCCAACATTTCGTATATCAGATTGTTCATTGTTTTTCTTAGCTGACTTTAGATCCAGAGAATCAAATCCATTTAACACATCGTAACACGATTTTATAAAATTCTCCTGATATTGTTTTGGCATGAATAGGAATGTACCACCCACGATAACCAATTCTAGCTTTGATACATCATGTCCATATGCCAGTAAACGTTCCAGCTTTGTTTGTATCTGTTTTTTTGGGTCATAATCATTCTCGATTGCATTTATTGTAGCTGGTTCGTGACCAGTGTAGCTGTTTGGAGTATTGAATTCCACTCCACCAGGGCAATATGTACATCTTCCATGAGGACAAGCATATGGTTGAGGCATAAGTGCAATAACTGCCACTCCAGATGCAGTTTTAACAGGCTTTCTTAACAATACATTTTGCAATTTTTTAAAATCAGAACCATTGACCTCATTTAATATCTCATAGTTTCGTGGCATTTTCTCAAGTGCATATTTTTCACAAACGCTTCTAACTTCTCGCTTTACATCTTTCTTAGTTACATCTTCAAGTAAAAGCAAGTTTTGAGATATTTCTTGACAAGCTTTGCTAAACAATGATTCTGATACTTGCATTGCCCTCTCGCTAAGTTTTAGGTATTAAATTCTTTAAAAATTTACAAGATATTGAAAACTTTACAATAGACTGATTTTAACGACTTCTTCTGGCTTTCCTCTTAGTTCGTCTTTTTGATCTTCTCTTTACAGTTGTCCTCCTCCTTACAGGTATCCTTCTCCTTACAGCTGTCCTTTTCCTTTTAGTCCTTCTGCGCTTTGCTTTACTCGTGCTTTTTGTCTTTGATGGATTTGAGGGATTAACTTCGCCTATTGTACGGACCTTGAGATTTCGTAACTTGACTAAATCCACATTCATTTGAGCATTCACAGTTGATTCATCAGAATTTACGTCAGGAAAATCACTCCCATGTTTGTCAAAACAACTACGATGGAAAAGGCGATTCTTATCATAGACCATTAATCTACGGTCCACAACTTCGATACAAACTACACAATGACCAACGTAATCTTTTGTCTCATGCTTTTTAGCTTCTTGTGCCATTTGAAAAATTAAACTCTGCAAATCCAGCTTTCCAGAACTCATTAAAGCACTTGATTATTCGCTGAATTTAAGATTTTATTGAACACATATGCTCAATCTCTGATTCGTTTTGCTTGAAATCAGCAGATTGATTTCGTAATCTCTAAAAAGATGGGTTAAAAATTAAACATTAATCTAAAATAAAAAAATACACTGGCAATTGCTACCGTCGCAA
>JAEHKU010000047.1 GCA_016838825.1 Nitrosopumilales archaeon
TACCTAAAACTGAAACTGAAATAGAACCACCTAAAACTGAAACTGAAATAGAACCACCTAAAACTGAAGAGGAACCATCTTCTCAACGTCAATTAAATATTGTATTTATCGGAATAAAGCCTGTTTTGACATATGTCACTGCAACATTAACTCAACTCGCATCTGAACCCACTGTTACAATTAAGGCCAGAGGTAAGCGAATTACTCAAGCAGTTGATGTATCTCAAATGATAGTGAAACGTATGAACGCCGTGGGTTACAAGATTTCTGGTGTTCGTATTGCATCAGATTCACTTACGTCACAAGATGGAAAACAACGAAATGTTTCCTCAATAGAAATCGATATAACCAAATAATAAAATTGCTCAGTAGTAAAACTAAAGGATTAATCGCTGCCGGTGCTAGTGTAATAATAATAACAGGAATTCTTTATGGTACAGGGTCCAGTTGTGGAATAGAACACGTAATTATAATTAATGATTCACAAAGATATGAAGACCTTGATCCTGAATCTTGTGAAGAACTTGTCTATAGAATTATTGAGTTAAATGAGAATTGTGATATGGATATTGAAATTTTAGACTGTGGCTAAGTTTTTTGCCTCTAAGACAAAAGTGATTCCAAAATAAACCAAAACACCGCTTAACCCAATTATCAAAATTTTATAATTTTTGTTAGAGAGAATTTTTCTACCTTTATTTGAGATAAATCCAATGAATCCAAGCCATGCGTAATCCATCCAGATGTGATACAGAAACATGATTACAATTCCCCAAAACGAAACAATCAACAGCGAGTCTGAAATGAGTTTGAAACCAATAGTAAACCACCAAACTAGGAAGAATGGATTTAGTGCACTTAGAATTATGCCAGCAAGAAACGGTCCATGTTTTCCTTCAAAGACTGTAATAGGTTTTTTTAGAACCGATCTTACTTGCAATCCAGCAAAGACAAAAAGACTAATTGCTCCAAGTAAGGCTATAATCTCTCTAAAGTGAGGTACCAATTCGAGCGAAAAGGCACCAAGACCAATTAAAACAACAAGAGGAAACTCAACTATAGTATGGCCACATGCCATTTTCAAGCCTGCTTTTGCACCCCCATTCAAACCATGTGATATACAAGAGGCAAAAAGAGGTCCAGGTGCCATGACACCTGATGCTGAAATCAGGACAACAACTACAAAAAATTCTATAATCTCTTCCATCCTAGTTTGATGCTAATTTTGATATGCCTAATACGAATAAATTTTGCAAGCAGGATCCATTCTTTCATTTAAAAAATCGATAACTTTTCTTGCATCAGTAAAATAAAAAAATTCATCCTTATTGTTTTTTGAGACATCTATACAATAACGATTCACACTTTTGTTTACAAACATTTTATTTTCCTTATTGTCTATCCTAATACCTTCATCTAGATCAAGAACTCTGATAAGATTAAGAAAAGTATCCCTTGATACTTCTTTTTCACTATACATGTGTTATCCGTACATAGTATCTTTGAGTAGTTTAGTTTCCTTATCCGCTTCTTTAATCTCATGCTCGGCTTTTTCAGCTTCCTGTTGAAGTGAAGTTATATCACATGCTGTACCAGGAACAAGTTTTGACATTGCCATACAAAGTTGTGCGCTCGACTTAAAGTCGGGTCTTTTTCCACTAGTGCTAAACAAAAGAACAATGACATTGATATGTGATATAGAACCTTCATTGAGCAAGAGTCCAGGAATTCCAGGAATAGTGCCTTGGCCCATTATTGGAATTCCAGCATCCTTGAGTTTCTTTTTTGCTTCTGCAGTACTTGCAATTCCCATTACAGAATAGTTATCATTTTCTGATTTTACTGGAGAACTGCTAACTAGTAGAGAACATTTATGATTTTTTGCCCAGTCTAACATCATTTTTGCGGCATCTCTGTGAAGCGATTGTTCAATCATTAGAAAAGACGAAAAGACTGCCACT
The DNA here is from genome assembly GCA_016838825.1 of Nitrosopumilales archaeon. Lineage (GTDB taxonomy): Archaea > Thermoproteota > Nitrososphaeria > Nitrososphaerales > Nitrosopumilaceae > JAEHKU01. The sequence continues at coordinate 1,962 of JAEHKU010000047.1, forward strand.
TTAAGATCATTATTCACAAATATTCGTGCTGGAAAATTGGGTGATTCATCGTGAATTATACTTACTGGGGGAAAACGTTCTGAATCTAACACCCCTACCATATCAAATTGTGTTGTGTGAATCATAGACTGAGTAGCTATTGCACTGGTTAGTCCTACTGAGGGTAAGCCATCAATAAGATACCCACCTTCTATGTTAATTGGTTTTAGTTCTCTAACAGTAATTTTAGAATTCATATTTACTAATATGTTGAGGACTATATTTTAATAGATAGATTAACGATGGATAAAATTCACTAATAGTAATCGTGGTTATGATTTTATTTGGTTATCAAATACACTCTGTATGGAAACTGCATACATCCTCGTTAACTGTGATTTAGGAGCAGAAGTGGAAATTATAAAAGAATTCATGAAAATGCCTGAAGTGAAAGAAGTGAGAGGGACATATGGTGTTTATGATGTATTTGTAAAACTTCAAGGAGACACAAGAGAAATCATTGAGGAAATTGTAACTAATAAAATTCGTAAAACTTCCAAAGTGCGTTCAACCATAACCTTGACACCAATTCTTGCTCAAGGTGGCCGCTAAACTAGATGCTAAAACTTTTTGATCATATTTCAAAACGAAAAAAGATTTTTCAATCATCTGAGCATGATCGAGTGAAAATATTTCTTTGTGGTCCCACCTTGTATGATCTTACACATATTGGACATGCACGTATTTTTCTTACTTACGATTTGTTAGCTAGACACTTGTATGAAAAAGGGTTTTTGGCTGATGTGCTTGTAAACATGACTGATATCAATCAAAATGTCTTTAACAAGACGATTGAACAAAAAATTGACTATCATGAGCTTACAAAATTCTATTCAGACGAATTTGTGCAAGATCTTTTCCTTATGAACATCCATACCATCACCAGACTCGCTCGTGCTTCAGATTACGTGCCAAATATGGTAGAAAACATCTCCCAGTTGATAGATAATGGTTATGCATATTCAGCCAACGGAAATGTCTATTTTGATACATCAAAATCAAATGAGTTTGGGCACCTATCAAAACAATCACAAGTAGATCTTGATTTGCACAGACTTGATATTGGACCAAATAAAAAAAATCATTCTGATTTCCTACTTTGGAATTCATCAGACGATTTTGGATTCTATTGGCACGAGAAATTTGGTACTGGAATTCCATGGTGGCATATACAAGATACTACAATCGCACTAGAAAATTTTGGGGCACAATATGATATACATGGCGGAGCAGATGAACTAGTTTTTCCACACCATGAGGCACACTTGGCTCAGTTGAAAAGTTTAGCAGAAACAAAAGAGCCCGTTAAATTTTGGATGTACACAAGTCTGGTGCTATCAAAAGGAGAAAAAATGTCCAAGTCTCTTGGGAATATGGTTCTTGCTAGAGATATTATTAAAAAATATGATCAGAACATTCTTCGCCTATATCTATTTTCAACTCATTACCGAGAAAAAATAAATTATAACGAACAAGACTTGAGTCAAAAAAAGATGCTTCTGGATAAAATTCATCTCACGAAACTAAAATTAAGTGAGACCTCCTCTGACACTGTTTCTGCATTATGTAAGAATTTTTTTGAATGTCTAGATGATGACCTAGATTCACCTTCAGCAATTAATACAATTGACAGGATATGCGATACCGTATTAAATGGAGATAGAATTAGCAAAGAAGATTTTGATAAGCTAATGAGGGTAATGGGACTTGTCATCAGATGACATTATTACAAAAATAGAAGAAAACGATTCTGCATTTACTGGTAACTGGGCATCTGTACAAAATTTTGATAGTGCAGATTTGTTTTCAAATCCAAATCTACCTAATGACCCATTTTTCAATAAACTCACTAACATCAGAAGAATAAGCTATAAGGTAATAGACCAGGCAATCTCTATTTTTAAAGATCAGAGATTACGGCTTTTTATCCATGTGTTAGATGATCCAAAACTAGAAGATTATCTTTTAGAGAAAGGATTTTCACATCATGATACTCTTCATGTACTCAAGACTACAAATACCCCATCTGGCAAATCTCTAGTAAAAAAAATTTCAATGAAAGATTCCAAGTTGTGGACTGAAATTTTTTGTAGCGCGTATGATTGTCACGATTGGTTTGATGAAGTCAATAAGATTGTACAAAATTCCGTCTCTAAGGTAGATTACTTTGTAGATTCTGAAGAAGAAGCATCCTGTGTTGCGTTATATGATAGAAATTCAATTTTAGGCTTGTATTGTCTTGGTACCAAGCCTGGAAAGAGAGGGATAGGCTTAGCTAGGCTACATGTGAATCATGCGTTAAATATTGTCAAGGAAGGGGATCTAAATTTCTTGATGCTTGAAACATTTCATAAAGATAATCTGCTAGACTTTTATGCAAAACTGGGTTTTGAGAAAATTTATGAAAAAAAGATCTTTACTGTTTGAGTTTTGAAAGCAACGCTGAATACAAGAATGGTAGAATAGTAGTAGCCTCTGCATGAATCGTTGTTTGTTTTGCATGTGGAGTTACTTTTCCCCAAGATATGGCTTCTCTTACAAGTGCACCACTCAAACTACCATCAAACTCTTGTGCTGTTGTTATGTACAAAGCATAATCTAATCCACCACGGAATTGATTCCACCACAATGTGTGATGCTTGGATATTCCCCCACCAATCATTAAAGCACCTGTTTTTTTGGCCTTGAAAATCAATTCAGATAGCAAATCTGCATCTGATAGCATATTCAGCTTGAAATCCCGATGTTTTTGAACGAAAAGCCAAATCTGACTTCCAACAGCACCATCCATAATTCCTGGAACTATTACAGGTATCTTGTTTTTGTATGCCCAATATAGGAAAGAGTTATCCCCCAAATTTTTTCCAATTTCATTAGTTATATCAGCTGTTGACATCTCTTTTTTTCCTTTTTTGTAAGCCCGTTCTAAGATTTGTTGCATTTTTTCTTCGATTAGTGGGCCGTAAGACTTCAACGGTACGAGCACATTACCAAGTCTGTGAATTTTTTTTGAAGCAAGTTCCTTGTCATCTAGTGTAAAGGAACCTTCTCTGTAATTTGAAAAATATCTAGCAATGTCGTGATCTAGTGCACCACATGTAGTGATCACTGCGTTAAACATTTTTTTTTTAATCATATCTTTGATAATGCCACGAAGACCAGTTGCAATTATCGCACCAACAAATGAGATAAACCTAGAACATTTTTTGTCTTGAATCATAGAAGTTAGTATCTCAAGACCATCAGCTAGATTCCTTGATTCAAATCCACCTGATTTTGCCATCTCATTAAAGATATTTTGAATATTGGTGGACTTGTTTATCGATATGTCCTTTACAGGCTTGCCTAGTTTTATCATGTTCAATGAAGAAAATCTCCATGTTTTATTGATATCGAAAAACTCTAAACAATTAGAACGCGTTTTATGTATAATTATTTAAAAGAAATTTCTACGATCTCTAAACCGCTCTGTCCTTGCTTTTTTGTACTTTTTAAGGTTAAATTCAAGTAACTTGAAAGACTGGTTTGTCAATTCGATCTTTTTTGGAATAATAATTCCATCCTTTTCAAAAAGATCAATAATTACACTTTTTCCTCCAAA
>JAEHKU010000048.1 GCA_016838825.1 Nitrosopumilales archaeon
ATGGTAATTATGAATATTCCTCCTCGATTTCAAACACTCAGGGTTTCGTTGTGTATCCATCTCATGGTGAAAAGTGTATGAATTAGACTTTGTTTTTCCATTACATTTGATACGAACTGTAAACGAGCCAGTTATGCCTAGAAATAATAAAGTCTTTTTTAATCAAAGATTTTTTTGCATATTGTGGTAGAAAAACGAGAAGGTGCAACAATGATCTGTTACCAATGTGGTGAGAAACTTGTTTGCCGAATGTCAAATTACATGCATCCCTACACTAACAAACTACAATGGCAGAATCTAGATGGAACTGCTCATTACAAATATGATAGTGGAAAGTTTACTTGTACTGGTACAGACGAAAAATCAAGACAGCTCAAAAAAGCACTTCAGCAGCAAGATGAATTCATGAGAGAAGCTAAATTAAGCAAAGGACCATCTAAATAATGAAAATTACATTTGATTCGAATTGATTTTATGAAATCTTAATGATCTAATTTATTTTATAAAGAATATTTTTCAACCCAGTCAACAATCTTCATGATATCACCCATGAATTCAGGTTTGCCTGCATCAACGTGCACATATAACAGATGATTATTTGTCAATGGAACACTAATTCGGGTTAACTTCTCGTACTCTACACACGCAAATCTTCCTCTTCCAATTTTTGGATAAAGTTTCTCTCGTTCCTTCCAGTTCTCTAAAGCCCTTTTTAGCGAAGCTCTCGTGTCCTCAATAGTCATAATACTTTGTACATCGTTGCGACGAGAATGCCAAAGCATTTTTCCGTCAATATCACAGATAGCAGCATACCTGACATGCTTGTTTGCTTCCAAAATCATGCTTACTAGTTTTCCTTCGGCATCTAGCTCTTCTGGCATTTCTTAGTTCAACGTGAATTTATTATTAAATTTATCCAAATTCTTACATTTGATACGAACTGTTAAAAAAAAAGAAGAAAGGATTACTTTCTCCTTGATTTTCTTGCAGCTTTTCTATGACTAGCAGTTCTTGCTGGTCTTCGTTTAGCTGCATGTTTTGCAGTAGCTCGACGTCTGCGTCTTGTTGCAGCTTTTCTTGTTGCTACAGTTCTTGCTGCTGCATTTCTTTTTCTAGTGCGTGCTGCTTTTTTTGCTGCTGCACTACGTTTTGCTTTCGAAGTCATGCTGTACAAAGGTTTTACACTTGTATAAAAAGCCTTGAAAGTTTCAAGAATTACAATGCACTGCAATTATTTTTTACTACAACGACTTAATTTTTTTAATTTCTTCACGAATATCTTTTGAAAACTCTAGTATTGTTTGACGAATATCTACCATTTCTTTCTCTTTAGGCTCTCGTTCATATTTATCATAAAACAAATGTAAACACAGCCAATGTGTTTCACTAACATACCAACCATACAAAAAATCTTTTTCAGAATCACAGTCCCAAATTTGCTTAAAACCAGTATTATCTTTTGAAATTGTGTGAATGTATTTTTTGATTTCAGAAGTTATAATGTCCCGAAACGACTTGTCTATGGTCATAGCTTCAATTTTTCTACTGTAACCTTGATTTTAAAATTTGATACGAACTGATACTGAATCTGTGGATATTTCGTTAAATCATTTTGAGATTTAGACTCTGATAATTCTCTTTTCAAGTAACCACTTTATTCCATTAACAAAATCATCTTCTGAGATAAGATTATCTGCCCACCAACCTGCATTATTTTTAATCCATTCTGGAACTTTGTTTTGTGCTATCTCTGAAGCTTGTGGTGGCAAATCTGGCATGTCAATAATTTTTTCTTTGATCATGTGTTGGATTCCACTTAGAAAGTTGGAATCACTAATTTGTCCTTCTGACCATACCTTTGCGTTACTCTTTATCCACGTTGGAACTCTTTCTTGCGTTATGGGTTTTTGTTCTTTACCAGAACTTGGTAACGAAGGTTTTCCCAATGTAGATCCGAATATGTTTGGTTTTCCAAACGCATCGCTGAAATCATGATATTCTAGTTCGATGTTTCCCCCAATCGGGGTAATTAATTCAGAACCTTCTTTATTACACATTTTTGATGGCAATTTGAAACTTCCTTGGAACTTGCCAGTGTTTGTTCCAGTTTCTACAAGAGTAAATCCAGTTGATGCAAGACCTCCAAACTCTACACCATTAATCGTACAACGCTTGTATCTTACATCCTTAATCTTAATTTCCAAAAGTATGCCGCCACTCTCACTACCAACCGTATCAACGTTTAGAGAATTTGGATCGTCTATTACCAAGTAGATTTCAATGGTATCGTGATTTTGATTAAGATCTGGGTCTGTCAAAGTTACCACAATTGGCTGACCAAGACGAAAAGTTTTCGAATTTAATGAAACCCCACCAGAATGTGTCCTGATGTCAGTTTTTGAGGATACGTCTATGTTTGTTCCTGTTTTTGCAATATCTGAATATGATATTGCAACTCCTTTTTCATCAATTAATCTGCCGTTCACTAGGAATTTTATTTTGTCATCAATTGTCTTTAGTGTCCTGATAAAATTAGGATCAAATTGATTCAACTGGTTTGTTACGGCATATTCAATTGTTCCAGTAAATGTTCCAGAGTTACTTGAGGTCTCTTCTAATTCGAGTCTATATATCGCATTGTTGATTTCTTGATTATTCTTTTCACCAAATGAAAATAAATCGAATACTATTGGTTGTGTATTAGTTTCGTTTGATATAGTTCCAGCATTATCAGTATCATTTGAGGAATCAAAGTCTATTACTAGAAAAACCGCTCCAGATTTTGCATTTATGAGATTAACATCTTCGTTATCAATTTGAACAAGTCCTTGTGCACTCGAAATGTCTCCCTTATCCAATATAGTTACAGGTGATGAATCTGTTAATCCTCCAAAAAATAAAGTCATGCTTGTATCAGAGAAATTAGTAACATCAAGTTGTTGTTCAAATGATCTCAAATCATAATTTAGCCAATTTGTTCCGTTTGTATTAGACTCATCTACATCTAATAATAAAGACTGGATAACATTTGCTGTGATTCCTAAATTTAACGAAATCGCATCAAAGTTTGTCGTGCCCACTGAAGTAGTATCAATTATCAATCTATCTGAATTTGTGTCCGGCACGCTTGATGTAACTGAAATCGCATCAAACCTTACATCAGAGGCGTTCTCGAGAGTTACAGGATTTCCAATTTGTAAAGATGGTATTATTGCTGAACTTCTAAATACATCCAGGTGTTCCCTCGAACCTGAGTTAATGTTCTGGTCTGGATCTACCAATGTGACAGCATTTTTTTGACCAGGATTGAACTGCGCATCACGTAAACCAATTGAAACTGATGCAGTAAAGGTACCAGAGAGTATAGAGACAGATTTTGAGTTGTACTTGATAACGTCAGACTGACCTCTTGGGGCATTATTTAAAATCCTAATGGTGGACTGATCACTAAAATCAAAATTTTCAAAGATTGCAGAATTTGGTTCTGATTCTAAAAATGTCACTATCTGCTGAAATGTTGTGGTTCCATCGGTAACAGAATTAGCTGGCTGATTTCTGTTTGTCTTTAACTCTGTTACTGAACCAAGACTCAGGGATAACTTGCCATTTTTTTCAAAACCAAGACTAGAAAGATGTGGAACTAGGTCTATCAAACCGGTTCCACCATTTGCAGAATTTGAACCTGATTGATCGAATGCTTGATAAAATGTTGTTTGAGGAGATACTACACTAAAGGTCCAAGAATCACGATTTGTAGGATCTTGGTTTAGTTGGAAATCATTTATAGTTGCAAATACCTCGGCCCCTGAAGGATAACTAGTTCTGTCAAATGAGAGTAAAATATTTGGTATTTCGTCGTAGCTAAGTTTAACCTGCTGTGAATTTCCTGCTGCGTCATACTGTACTATGACACTGTTGCTAAAAGAAAATAGTTGAATAAGAGGCCATGCATTTTCATTTATTCCAATCTGTCCAACAGGAACAGCAGAATTTTTGTTTAGGGTTTTTGGACTTCTTACGACATTATTTAGATTAGCAGAGTTGGTGGGTGAACCTGTACAGGTATTAAACGAAGAAGTTCCATCAGTAGCACCTGTTAGTCCACCAGATCTAGGTACAGCTATTCCCCCTGAATCGGAAAAGGTAACTCCCAAAACGGAAGCAGCTGTATTACTACTGCAAAAAACACCAAAATCCAAACTCTCTCCCCCAACACCAGCGCCGTTGTTAAATGCTATTTGGTCTGCAATTTGCGCTTTCTCTTTGTTAGCAAAATAAGCATACCATTTACCATTAGATGCTTGAACCATTCTAAGATCACTACCGTTGACAGTAACATTTGGTTCTCCCTTTCCTTCATCAGTGTCACGAAGACCAGGATCATCTACAACTACCTCTACTACTACAGAACCTGCAAAATGGTTTTCAAACATTGAATTCTCCGCTGACACAGAAAGGTTTGGATTATGAGAGGCCTCAGCAACGTCGCTTAGAAGAGGAACTAGTAACAAAAATAATGAAATTCCAAAGAGGGCAAATGGAGAAAATTTTTCTTTCTTATACATAATAGAGAAAATCTAATGTATTAAAAAAATCTATTTCCAACTTCATTTTTCCTTATAGTCACATTTGATATGAACTGTTAATTGAAAATATGCCAAATTAGAGATTTATTACATTTATTTTCACTAGATAGATTATTGCTCGTTTTAATTCTCCATCAGAAATTAATTCTTCATTATGCCACAAAAACAATTTTCCAGCCCATGAATCTAACATAGTATAACAGTCGTTTGACCCATATCCCCATACCATAATGAATTCTGATTTTGTTGTAATCTCGTACGATTCATACCAAGTAGAACACTCTATGACAAATTCTGAATCAAAAGCGTAGCCAGGAACAATAATAACAGATATGAAAAGCATCGTTATTGATAGCATCAAAATTTTTCCTATGTTGGACTTGTTTTCATTCATTTTTCTCTAACACTATCTTATCTGATTATATTTGATACAAACTATTATTCGGTAGCTTCTCTGACCAATTCAGAAAGTTGTCTGCCTTTTCCTTGAGGCAGTTCTGTTATCCCACCAGTCAAACTTTCAGTTACAATGTCTTTGCCCGCAAGTACTTTAACAGCCATCAACGAAGTATTTCCGGCCATGCAAACCAGCAACGACTTGCCTTTAGACCCTTGCAGAGCTTTACTTAGCTCTTCTGGAATTTGTTGTGTTGCTAATAGTTGCTGCACGGTTCTTGCCTTTGGCACAGAGATCTTACTTTTATCAACGCCGAGAGATTTTGCAATTAGCTCTATTCCTTCTTCGCGTGGAGTATACTGGGCATGAATCCAGATTACTCTATCATAGTCGCCTACGTTTGATGCAGCTTCCTGCAGGGAGACCTG
>JAEHKU010000049.1 GCA_016838825.1 Nitrosopumilales archaeon
ATGACTTCATTGTTACGCCTGTATGGATACCATCAGCAATGTTGTTGGATTTGGCGTATTGGGCAACAAAGAAGAACAAGCATTCGTTGATACTCTTTGGTGGAGTATTGGTTGGAATGTCATTGCCACTGTTCAATATGGTAAACTTGTTGCTGATTGCAGATCCGTTAGAGACTGCATTCAAATATCCGAGACCGACATTGCCTCCATACATGACACCTATAGAACCGCAGGTAGGAAAGTTCTATAACAGTCCAGTTGCGCTAGGCGCTGGAGCTGGTGCTGTCCTGGCAGTGACATTTACGGCATTAGGCTGTAAGTTAACAACGTGGACGTATAGATGGATGGCAGCTTGGAGCAAGTGGGATTAAACCCTCCCTTTTTATCTTTATTTTAGATTCTATTGATAGATGTAATTTTTAGACTGATACTAATAATTTTTAATGAGTAATTCTGAATGTCCAGTCCTCTTTTTTGAATCGGAGTTTATGTTACGATTTGCATCAACCTCGAGTATGTTGCTGCATAGAGGAGAAAAAAGATCTATAACTTCTTTTGATTTAGAATTTGACAATAATACTTTGCATCCTGTCTCATCTAGTTCTTCCATAAAACTGAGAAGTCTTTTTTGTTCATCGTATCCGAAATTACAATGCGTATAACTCGTAAAGTTAGAAGTTGAGCTTATTGGTTGGTATGGGGGATCAAGATAAATAAAATCATTTTTTTCGGCGTAATTAAGAATCGTAACAAAGTCTTGACATTTGATTGAAATTTTTCTAGACTGTAATGTATTACTAACGGCCAGAAGATTCTCCCTATTCACTATGTTTGGCTTTGTATATCGTCCTTGGGGGACATTGAATAGACCCTTACTGTTAACTCTGTACAAGCCGTTAAAACATGTTCTATTTAAAAAAATAAATCTCGAAACTTTTTCAACTTGGTCTTTTGGAGCACTTTCTCTTATGGAATAGTAATACAATTTTGAATCTTTAAAATAATTATTGGAATGATTTTTCAATGAAGAGATTAATTCATCCACTTTGTCACGGATAGTCATATACGATAGTATTAGATCAGAGTTCAGATCTGAAACATAACATTTTGTTTGAAGATTTTCTGAAAGTAAGTGAAATAATAATGCTCCTCCTCCTAAGAACGGTTCAAAATATGAATTGAATTTTTCTGGCATGTACTTTGTCAGTATAGGTAAAAGCTGTCTCTTTCCACCTGCCCATTTTACAAAAGGCTTTGGAGTAAGAGTAAGAAGTTGATTGTATTGATGTTTCAATAATCACTTTTTCGAAATTGGTTTTAGCGTTCGAAAATCAATAAAAGATCACACGATGTGCAAATTTTTTTATCAAAAGAAGAATAAAAGCTTCGAGCGGGAATTGAACCCGCGACCTTTACCTTACCAAGGTAACGCTCTACCAGGCTGAGCTATCGAAGCATGGAGTTGTCGTTTCATAACTCCTTTTTAAAACGTTTAATTTCTGTAAATTTTAGCTATAGACTCACGCAGGGGTAGCCGAGCCTGGCCAAAGAAAGCTAATGGCTTTTGGATGCGCGGGACTTAAGATCATAACATGGGAGATCCCGTCTCTTAGGGGTCCGTGGGTTCAAATCCCACCTCCTGCATTTTTTATTTTGTATGTTTGATACCTTTAGAGCTTAGAATTTCGTAAACATCAGGAAGTGAAAATACAAATCCAATATGGAAGCAATCTTTTTCCTCACATAATAGACAATAAAGTTCACCGTTTTGAACTACAACTTCGGCAATTCTGTTTTTGATATTGTCTTTAATTACAACTCTGTCGTCATCGACTGCAACTTTTTCAAGTTTAGGTGCATATCTCGCGAAGGTTCTGTCCTTTTGCATTACATCTTCTAGCAAATATGTAATGTAACCTGCAAAACTGTTGACTCCCTTTCTTGAAAGTTCTTGTTTATTTTTATCGAAAACATCGTAGAATCTGTCGTATATAGATTCTGAGATTGTTATAGACTTGAAACCTGCTTTGGGCATTTTACGTACCTATTACCGTATTTTAAAGTACAAATATTTAATGTTTATGTGTAGTAAATGTTTACTTCAACTAAAACATTCAGTTATCAAATCTAAGTCTTAAATCATGATTTTTTATTCTAAAATTGTTCGTAAACACCACACAGCTTTATAGTAGATAAAAATCGTAAAAGCGTGTGCCAAGAGAATACCAAACAAGTGAAATTAAAAAAAAACTGATTGATATTTTACGAGATTCAAGAACTGGTCTCACTGGAATTGAACTTGCAGAAAAACTAGGAGTTAACCGAGTTACCATGACGAAATATCTCAATATTTTTGCAGCGGAAGGATTTGTTAAACAGAAACACATGGGAAAGATTAGTTTATGGTATATAGAAAAAGGAGTAGAACAGCTAACTTTTCCATCTGATTTTTTTAGAGTCAAAAGTAAATACTATGAATATTTGATAGCCGGTGAAGAACACCAAGTATATAATTTGATTAGAAATTCGTATCATTCTGGTGCTGTTCCTCAAAAGCTAATAACAGATGCTGTCGTTCCAGCAATACATTCAGTAAATGATCTTTATAAGGACGGAAAGATTGGTAATTCTGAAAAAAAGTTTCTTGATAACATAGTTTCTAATTCAATTCAAATTCTAAATTTGTTAGACATAGATATCGATTCTAAGAAAAATGTAATTATAATATCAGCTGATGCAAATAGTGCTCTTTTAGCTGAGGCCACATCAGCGGCCCTACATGTGGGTGGTTGGAAAGTATCATATCTTGGAGATTTGTCTTCGGCAATAGATGTTCTGTTTGACATTGATATTCAGAAATTCCTTAACAAGAATTGGAAACAAAAACAAGGTATAATGGTTGTAGTTGTATTTTCTACCACGGAGGAAGGCCTCAAGTTTTTCTCAGAATCTATTGCATCTGGAAAATCGAAATACGGTAAATCACTACATCTTGCTTTATGCTCAAAGTATGCAAAAAAAAGCAAAAGCAAGGCTGACTTTGTATCTGACGACATAGAAACTCTATTGCAATGGTCTGACACCACTTACGAAAGTTATTTGCAAGAACAATAGTTTTTCAAATAAAATGGGCCGAGTGAGATTCGAACTCACGACCTTTCGATGTCTGAATAATTTTATCAGTCGAACGCTCCAGCCAAGCTGAGCTACCGGCCCACGAAATTTTTCGTAAGATACGGGCATTTAAGTTTGCTGGCTTTTCCATTTGATAGAGCAACCAATTGATGGTTCAAAGTCTTTTTCAATTTTTTCTCCATCAAGTAATTTTTGCATGTTTATGATCATTGTTTTTTCAGTGGCGATATCTTCTAATTTCATGGCATTGTCCAGCCTTCCATGAAAAACTAATTTTTGTTCTTTATCAAATAAGAAAGGATCAGGCGTACATACTGCACCATATTTCTTTGCTACTTCCTGTGAACTATCTACTAGATAAGGAAATTTAATACCTTTTTCAGATGCAACTTTTTTCATACTATCGAAACTGTCATCTGGATAGTCAATAGGATCATTACTGTTTATTCCAACTATTGCGATTTTATCCTTGAACTTGTTGTAAATTTCGTTCATTGCATCAATTTTTGCTTGAACATATGGGCAGTGATTACACATAAAAATTACAAGCAAACCTTCGTAGTCTTTGAATTCATCAAGAGAATGTTTCTTGTCATCTATTCCTGTTAGCTCAAACACTGGAGCTTTACCACCAGTCTTTAGAACTAATTCCGATTCTAGTAATACCATATGAAATTTCTAAAGAATGTAAATAAAATCTTTCCCAACAATATAAGACAACAATTAAAATCCACACACCTTCCTCCCATCGTGTGGGCTGATAGTTCAGTTGGTAGAATACCCGCCTTGCACGCGGGGGGTCAGGGGTTCAAATCCCCTTCAGTCCATAAGATCGGTTTTTTTAACAAAAATTTTCTCATCGCAAAAATTGAAATATATTTTGTCTTTAATGAAAGATAAACGGATATGAGGATAAATTTTGAAAAGCGATCAGGACATTATTCTGTGTTTGTTCTAGAGGATGGATTTAAATACAATATATGGTTGTGCCTAGTTAGATGGCTGAAGCAGCAGTAGCAATGGAATCAATTGCAGTTTGGATTCCTCTCATGGTAGGTTTGGCACCTGGCTTGGTATACTGGATTTACATAACTGGTAAGAAAGGTAAACGCTGATATCATAATACAACATCATTTTCTTATTTATTCAAACGCGTAGGGATTTAGTTTAACCTTCTAACCCACGTTGTTTATTTTATAACATATTACACGAGATTAATCACAAATCCCACTATGCGATGTATATGAAGAGGATTCTGTTGATAGCGTCGCTCTTATGTTTACTAATACCAACTGTTAGTTTTGCACAATTAACTGATACTGACCCAACATTAAAAGTTAAACTCACCAGCACTGCTCCTTACACCTTTAAGGCACCTGATGGTTCAACCATCATACTAGGTGAAGTAGAAAACACAAATGATTTTCCAGTTTGGAATGTGCGAATCCGGGCTAACTTTTATGACGACCATAGTAAACAACCTTTAGATGCAACAAATGGAACTACCTTACTACACATTGTTCCAGCTAAAAGTAAAGCTCCGTATGTCATTACTTCTCCAAGCAGCAATGCCGCAATTACGAATGCCTCAGTAAAAGTAACAGGATTTAATTCTGCTCCAACAAAACCATTTGAACTACTAACGATTAGTTTTGGTCCCCTAAGAGTTGGAGAAGATCTTGTGCTTTCAGGAACGGTAACTAACGAAGGAGAATCCTCAACAGATTTGACAAAAATTCACCTTCTTTCATATGATGCTTTTGAAAGAATAGTAAGTTTAGCAACTGTAGAAGTAG
>JAEHKU010000050.1 GCA_016838825.1 Nitrosopumilales archaeon
AACTAAACTTTTGGTTTACTTTCTGAATGTATCTTTATAAGGTATGAATTAATCGCAAAATATCTTGAAGATAGCAGTGATGGGAATGGGAGTAGCAGGCTCTTATCTTATGGCCAGACTCAAAAATGATCATGAGGTCATTGGATATGAAAGAATGACTGAGGAAAAACATGATTCCATTTGTGCATGGGGTTCATCAAAGCCTATAATGGATGAATTATGTAAAAAAGTAGGTATCAATTTTGAAGATTATGTCATTCATGATGGAAAAAATCTCTATATCGACATTTATAATCAACAGAAATTTGAAGTGAAGCTTAAAGGATTAGTCACTTATGACAAAATTAGAATAATTCACGATATGATAAAAGAATGTGAAGTGCACTATGGTGTGACTCCTAAATTAGAAGACTTGGAGAAGAAATTTGACCTAATAATTGATGCCACTGGTTTTTATCGAATGTATCTACCAAAACCTGCTGATGATTTCTTTATTTCAACATACGAATACAAAGTAGAGTATGAAAATGAGGTGCCTATGGATGATTTTTATGTCAAGCCCTTTCGTGGATTCACTGGTTATTTTTGGTATTTCCCTCTAGGTAAAAACATTGCATATATTGGTGCTGGGGATTATAAAAAAAATCATGTAAAAGCAACTAATGACTTTCTAAAAAAGTATGGTGGAAAAATTATCAAAACTGTTGGCAGACCTATTCGTCTTGCGAGTCCAGAGATGTGTGAACCATTTTTCCATGGAAAAGTAGTTGGTGTTGGAGAGTCAATAGGGACGATTTACTCTTTACTAGGTGAAGGTATTATCCCAAGTATGATTTGTGTAGATATTTTTATTAAAAATATTGGGAACAATGAAAAATATAGGAAAGAGGTCTTGGAATATTTTGCTATTTACAGTAAAGTACTAAAATTCGTACGTTCCAAAATGAAAGGCGAGTTTAGTTATTTGAGGCAATTCATGGACTTATTTTCAATTTATAGATATATGAAAAAAAATGAAGACCGATTTGGGATGGAAATTCATTTGCGCGATCTGATAAGGATTTCTAAAGCTTAAACCATACTAACAAATCCAAAATTTTCCTGCAT
Source organism: Nitrosopumilales archaeon (assembly GCA_016838825.1). Lineage (GTDB taxonomy): Archaea > Thermoproteota > Nitrososphaeria > Nitrososphaerales > Nitrosopumilaceae > JAEHKU01. Next base: position 1,108 of record JAEHKU010000050.1, read on the forward strand.
TGTTCTATTAGATTTCATATTATAATCATAAATGATTCTAGAATATTCTAGAAAAACATCTTTCATAGGATCTATTGATTCAGCAAGATAGAAACCAGGACAATCACCAGTAAACTGGAAGGTCGCATGAACTCTAGCATATCCTTTTTCGTTTTCAAGCCAAGTAGAGAATGGGTAGAGGTAACATACCCCAGGTCTTGAAGGATGAATTGAGCAGTCACCCTTATCATCTAAAAATCTACAAGATACATGAGTTCCATCATCAGCTTCAGTTTCCGTTTCCTTTCTTTTTAGGTTAATCGTAGTCATAGTAGTAGTTAGTCCCTTAGGTCCAACTTCTTGCCAAGTAGTAACTATGGTTTCACGTTTAATAAAATCAGATGTTTTTTGATATTTCATTCCTTTTCCTATAGTAATTAAATCGTCTGAAGTGAGAGGAAGTCTTCCTTGCCTATTACAACAATTGTGACAATCCGGCCAATAGCAGTTCCAAAGAATGTATTTGTGTGCGTTGTTCAAATATGGAATATGAAATAATACGTCTTTTACTTTTACAATATAATCAGTTGAATCAGTACGTTTTCTCAAAATGAAATCTTTTATTATTGGCTCAATCTCCCAATCCTTTGACAATAAATTAAGTGATTCCTCTATTTCTTTTTGAAACATCTATTGAGTTATAACCAAACTATTTTCAGTTATTAACCTTGACAGAAAAAGGAAAATATGCATCTGCAACCGAGAGTCGTAGATTTGTTTGGGAACATATAGTATGGCCTTTGATTTTAGAACTTAATGATCTAAGTTATACATTAAAACAGTATCAAAAAAAACGTGATGAAGTCTGTGCAAAATTTAACATAAAACCCTCCAAAACAACTGGAGGTTTTGTATCTCTTTTACAAAAAGGAATAATTTTCAGAGAAAATGAACTTTATTCAATTCATTATAGATTGATTGCATATCTAAGACTGAAAGCAGATTGTGATTATGCAACTGCAATTCGTGAGTCAAGTACCAAATAATTATATTCTAAGATATTTCAATCCGTTTGAGTAGCCCGATAGTCTAGTGGCCAAACAATTTTGGGTTAAGGATTCCAGGCTCTGGATCTTATGAGAGGATACCTGGGGACGGCAGTTCGAATCTGCCTCGGGCTACCTATGTTAATGCTAAAAAGACTATCTAGAAGCTTGGGCAATTCTTTCAAGTTCATTCTTTTTCTTTATTGAAGAAGCCTCTGTGTTATTTGACGCTGCCATAATAATCGCTTCTGCTAAATGTTCTTCAATTGGCTTTGGATTTGAAAACGTCGCCTCTTTAACAGAATCTGCAATGAATCTAAGTGCAAGATCTACCCTTCGTAATGGTGATACATCAACCGAAACATGGTACACTGTTCCACCGTAAACTATTCTAGTTGTATCTTCATTGGGTGTAGAATTCTCCACTGCACGTACTAAGAGTTCAACAGGATTTTTGCCTGTTTTTAGATGTATTATATCAAATGCTGTTTTTACAGTCTTTAGAGCACGGTTTTTCTTTCCTGCCATTCTACCCGTGTTTTTTGCATATTTTTTTCCAAAATGTAGTAACTTGTTTTCAAGTCTTTCTACTATGTTAACATCTGCCTTGTTGAATCTCTTTAATGCAGAACGGCCGTAGCTTAAAGGAATTATTGCCTTTTTCAATGATATAGCGTTTTTTAGTGTAGGATTTTTAATTTCAATTTCCGAAGTATCCCATTTCCTAAAGAGTAGTAAATTAGGCGTTTCTCCCATTATTTTATCTCCTTGGTTTCTCTTTTCTTCCTCGTACGAGTTCCCCCAACGAAGTTCCATTGACTTTAAAGACTTTCCATCTTACACCAGGAATATCTCCCATAGCACCACCCATTGATGCCCCCATTCCTTCTACATGAACTTCATCATGTTCATCAATGAAATTCATGGCACCATCTCTAGGAAGAAATGCTGTAACTGATTTTCCATTCTTGATAAGTTGCACTCGTACACATTTTCTCACAGCAGAATTTGGCTGTTTTGCCTCAATGCCTACTTTTTCTAAAACTATAGCCCTTGCTTGTGGAGCACCGCCTAATGGACTTGCCTTTTTGTCCAGCCTGAGATTTCTTCTTTTGTATCTTGAAATAGACCATTTTTGTTTTTTCCTTTTTTCTTTAAGAACTCTACCAGCAAAAAGTCCGAGGGGGGATTTTGCCATGTTACCACTCTATTACTGGTTGAGGACTCTGTATGAGAACACTTGAAATCTCAAAATATTTTTTTGCTAAAAGTCGAGCTTTCTCAGCATTACGACCCTCACGTCCCACTACAACGCCTTTCTTCTTTGCATCTACAATAACAATAGCTTGTAAAGATCCATCCGGTCTGTTATTCAACTTAACTTCAGAAACATGTTTTGGATTAAGCATATTTTTTAAAAAGGTAGCTGGATCATCAACATACTCAACAATCTCAATATTTCTTTTTATAATATTTTGTAGATTTTTAATATTTGATCCATGCTTGCCTATTGCCAAACCCATTTTACCTGTATTCACCACAAAAATAATTCTGTTTAATTTTGTATCTTCTACACAATCACGCGCTGTTACACGAGTAACATTTTGAAATAATGAAATTAGTTTTATTTGATCAGTTGTAAGTTTTATCGTCTGCGTCATGTGAACCCTAATTACCTCGAAGCAATATTTGTCTCATTTAAATCTTCATTGTACATTATGAAAAATAAGATATTTATTATTCGACCTCTCGCTTTGATTCCTTTAGTATTGATTTAAGATCACTTTCGTTCATAGATGAAAGTGAAAGTGTGGAAACTCGATACTGTACGCCACAAAGTTTACCAAGTTCTACAGACGAGCCATTAAAGTCTATAGTTGAGACCTTTCCATTTTTTGCAGCGCCTCTTATTTTTTCTAGGGCGTCTTGAGGAATCGAATTAGAAAGAACTATCAATTTGGAATTTTTCACTGAAGTAATTGCTTGTTTAGTACCCATGATACACTTACCTTCCTTCATTCCATCCTTTACAGCTTTTTCAAGTATTTTTGCCATTTTGCCTTTACTAAAAGAGCATCTTATTAAGAGACTTTTTATACGTTCTCAAACGTTCGTTTTAACTCGTATAATTTTAGACAAAATTGGTTTATAAAAAAAATAGGTGTTTAGTTATTTTTCTTATTGCCCTGCAACAACGGAATAGCTCATAGTGAATGATTCAGTATTCATTGTATGTACCGCTAATGCATTTCCACTAAATAGCCAAGTTCCCATTTGTGGCTGGTCAGCTATGAATGTTAATGCAAACTTGGTATCACCATCTGGTGTCCATATAGCTTGACCTGCATCTTCACCTGGAGCTAGTGGACCATGTAGTGCAACTAATTCAATTGGTTCTGAAGCGGAGTATGTCAATAATCCTGAATATAGATCAGCGCTTGGTGGCAAGATGATTATCAGTTGATGTTCCTCATGACCAATGCCAGGATCTGTCGCGGATGTTATAGTACCTGTTTTCACAGTATCAGACATTTCTTTTTCTACGTAGCTAACAGAATAGCTCATAGTGAATGATTCAGTATTCATTGTATGTACCGCTAATGCATTTCCACTAAATAGCCAAGTTCCCAT
>JAEHKU010000051.1 GCA_016838825.1 Nitrosopumilales archaeon
GCAGAAAAATTAGTAAAAAGAGCAGAATCATCTAGAATTGCAAAACCCGTAGCAATTGCATTGATGATTGCAATAGGAATTGGACTGCATAATTTTGGAGAAGGGCTCGCAATTGGAGCAGCTGTTGGTATTGGTTCTATTGCGTTTAGCACTTTTCTAATTGTGGGATTTGCTTTGCACAATACAACTGAGGGTATTGCCATTGCGGCACCCATGTCACGAGAAAAAACAATGATAGGAAAAGCATTGATAGGAAAAGCATTGATAGTAAAGCTTGCAGGATTAGGAATGATTGCAGGAGCCCCCGCTATTTTTGGTGCCTGGGTTGGAGGGTTTGTTTATTCTCCATTTGCGACCGTAGTATTTCTTTCAATAGGAGCAGGTGCAATATTTCAAGTAATAATCACAGTATTAAGGTGGATACGAGAAGAAGGCGACAAAAATCTTTCAAGTGCAGCAGTAGCATCTGGGATTGCTGTAGGAATGCTGATTATGTATCTTACTAGTATCTTAGTTTAATGAGAAGTGAATAATTAGTTTAGCGTCTCAACATTATCTAAAAACCATATTTTTCTTTGTAAGGCGAAACCTTACGTAATTCGTTTGTTATTTTCTTTAAGACTTGTACTGTTTCATCAATTTCTTTTTCGTTATTTGATGAGCCTATTGTTAATCGTAATGAGCCAGTAATTTGTTCATGTGACAGACCCATAGCTCTCAATACATGCGATTCTTTTTGCACTTTAACTGAACATGCCGAACCTGTGGAAGCAGCAATACCATGTTCATCAAGTTTGATTATTAGGTCTTCTCCATTTGTTCCAAGAAAAGTAAAGTTGGCATTATTTGGTATTCTTTTAGAAGGATGTCCATTTAGGTTAACTTTAGGAATTTCTTGAAATATTTTGGACACTAATTTATCTCGCAGCTCACGTGAATGCTTTTCATTTTTTTTCATATCTTGTTTTGCTAGCTGACAGGCTTTACCAAAACCAACTATGCTGGCTACATTTTCTGTACCCGATCTAAGACCATTTTCTTGTCCTCCACCTAGTAGAAAGGGAACTATTGTTGTACCCTTTCTGATGTAAAGAGCTCCTACTCCCTTGGGACCGTTTATTTTGTGTGCTGAAATAGACAACAAATCGACTTTACAGTCATTAACATCGATTGGTATCTTGCCAATTGCTTGAACAGCATCTGTGTGAAACTTTACATTTTTTTTATTGGATACCTCTGCAATTTCTTTAATTGGTTGAATTGTACCTACTTCGTTATTTGCATACATCAAGGTAATAAGGCACGTATCAGACGAAATCTCTTTGATAACATCTTCCGAATTTATTAGACCATTTTTGTCAACAGGCATGTATGTTACTTCAAACCCTTCATTTTCAAGGCGTCTACAGGGTTCCAGTATAGCTTCATGCTCAATAGCAGAAGTTATGATGTGTTTTTTTCTACTGTTATAAGTAATACCTAAGAGCGCAGTATTATTAGATTCAGTGCCACCTGATGTAATTAGAATCTCGCTGGGATCCGCATTAATTAAATCTGCAATTCTCTTTTTTGCATTGTGGACTGCCTTACTTGCAGTTCTGCCGTATTTGTGTATTGACGACGGATTTCCATATTGCTCTTTAAAATATGGAATCATTTCTTCTATTACTTCTTGGTGAACCTGAGTTGAAGCAGCATTATCCAGATATATCAATCAGTAATCACGTTAATTTTTCCAGGTTTGTATCCTTCAGGATCTATCATAACAGAATTGAAACCTATCTGTTTGAGTGTACGACTAATCTTTGATATTCTATATCTATCAGATACGAGCTCAAGTTCTTCCGGAGCAACTTCAATTTTTGCTACACCGTTCAAATCTCTTACGCGAACCTGTTTTACTCCAAAAACTCGCTTTACCATGATTTCACTTACTTCAATCCTTGCTAATCTTTCAGCAGTTATTTTTTGTCCCCATGGAATTCGTGAAGCTAGACAAGAATTAGAGGGCCGATCATAGACAGACAGTCCAACTTTTTTAGCTTCATTACGGACTTGAACTTTTGTAAAACCTAACTCAGCAAGAGGACTTTTCACCCCACAATCTCTCATGGCCTGTATACCCGGTCTGTAATCAATAAGATCGTCAGCATTGGTACCATCCACAATTAAATTGGCTGCTTCTCGTATCGAAATTTTTCTTAAATGCTCTGAGAGTTCTGTTCTGCAATGAAAACACCTATTTTTGTCATTTTTTATAAAATCAGGATTCTCAAGCTCACTGTAATGAATAATGATGTGTTTGATACCTATCTCTGAACATGTATTTTTTGCAGATTCTAGCTCTTCTCTTGGAAGAGTTTTGTAGTCAGCTGTAACAGCAATAGCAGAATTTCCAAGAGATTTATGACAAGCATATGCAACTATTGAACTATCAACACCACCAGAAAGTGCTACGAGGACCTTTCCCCTTTGATCAAACCAATGTATGAGCTCTCTAATATTTGTCATTTTAAGTTCAGTTTTTGTTTGACTTGATTTCTAACTAGTTCGTCAGTTTCTTTAAATGAAAGTGATAAGGAGTCAGCAATTAATTTCAGATCATCAGCTTCAATTTTGAAGTTTTTTACAATTCCTTTGTTCTTTGCCATTTTACAACGTACTGTGAAATTCTTATCTTGAATTGCAATGGGTACACTAACAGTAACTCTGGGAACAATTATTCTATCTGATGTCCTAACACGAACTCCAAGTGTGCCAGTTTCAGATATCAAAATATCGAGTATTTTATTCATATTTGTAGAATCACAAATGACTGATACAAGATTAGTAGGCCGTCCCTTCTTTGTTATCGCATGAGAAATAGTTACATCTTTTGCATCATTTTCCATCATCTTTTCAATCAAATGTCCTAAAACCTCACCAGGAACATCGTCTATGTTAGTTTCAAGTATTTGAACAGAATCGCGATTAAAATCAAATAGTTTTTCTCCTTGTACAACCTTAAGAACATTTGCAAAACCATCAAAGTTTTTCTTACCTGCTCCGTATCCAATTGATTTAACTTTCATTGAAGGATAAAATTCAGAACAGCCTGACACTAAATTAACTAGAAGGCTTGCACCAGTCGGGGTAGTAATCTCTTCTTTTACTTGCCCGCCTGTTATCGTTATATCAGAATTTCGAAATATTTCTAGAATTGCACTAGCAGGATTAGACATAGTTCCATGCGAAAAAGTAACTTGTCCACCGCCCACAGCTACAGGGGAAGTAATGATGTCAGCATCAAAATAGTTCAAATCGTCAAGTGCAATAGCAACACCAACTATGTCAATCACAGTATCAATACTTGATGCCTCATGGAAATGAATAGATTCTATTGGTTTTCCGTGAATCGTTGATTCTGCTCTCATCAAAGTTTTGATACTTTCATTTGAAAATAATTTTGCTTTTTCAGACAAGCCTATTTTCTCTGTAGTCCGCATAATACATTCCTGTATCTCTACTGCCTTTCGTTCATTACTTTCTTCGTGTATATCAAGAATAAGTTCTGTAGCTTCAGTTCCATTTTTATCAACCTTTTCAAAGCTTATTTTCTTAATTGTAGAACCTTTAAGAAAGTCAGTAGAGGTATGTGCGCTATCAATTATCTTCGATTGGTTTGCACCAATGTGTACCAGACTAGAAAGTAACATGTCACCAGAAATACCTGCTATTTGTGGATCTATTACAATTACCATAAAAATTAAAACACTTGAAAATGCATATAAATTCTAGGGAGACTTTCATGAAATCCCTTGAGTGAGGCAGATTTAATTATTAAACAAATCGAGTTCCAATTATGATAACGATTGTAGGAGCTGGTAAAGTTGGTGGTGCAGCTGCTATTTCTATCGCGTTGAGAAATCTTTCTGACGAAATATTGTTGTTGGACGTGATTAAGGGACTTCCAGAAGGCGAAGCAATGGATATCAACCATATGCTATCCGAAAAGGGTATCAATGTGGACGTACGAGGTTCAAATGATTATTCCGACATTAAAGGTTCTGAGATAGTAGTTGTTGTTGCAGGTTCAGGAAGAAAACCTGGAATGACGAGGATGGATCTATTAAAAGTGAATGCCTCTGTTGTTAAAGATGTTACTGAGAACATAAAAAAATATGCTAATAATTCTATAATCGTACCAGTTACGAATCCATTGGATCCTATGGCTTATGTTGCTTTCAAAGTTTCAGGATTTTCAAAGAACAGAATAGTTGGAATGGGCAACATGCTTGATTTATCTAGATTCAAACAATTTATTCACGAATCAACAGGTTTCTCACGTGATTCTATAAGGGCACTTGTCATTGGTGAGCATGGTGAGAATATGGTACCATTACCTAGATTTTCATCAGTCGCAGGAATACCTTTGATGTCATTATTGTCAAAAGAAAAAATCGATGAGCTTGTGGTCAGTACCAGAGAGGTAGCAGCAAAGGTCATTGAATTGAAGGGCGCAACTGTTCACGCACCAGCTAATGGTATTTCTGCTATAGTGGAATCTATAGTGCGAGATACAAAACAGGTGATTCCAGTAGCAACTTACCTTGATGGTGAATATGGTTTTTCAGACGTTACAATAGGTGTACCAGCAGTTGTAGGTAAAAATGGTATAGAGAAGATAATAGAACTAGATCTTGACTCAAGTGAAAAAGAATGA
>JAEHKU010000052.1 GCA_016838825.1 Nitrosopumilales archaeon
CCTCTTTTAATTACTGCAGTGAACACTCCAGTTGCATAACCATCTAAATCAAGAGTGTAAGTAAAACGTCCACCTGGTCCCAAAATTATTGTGTCTGTAAACCTTTCTTGATCACCCGAGGTTACTATAATTAGTGAGAGTGTAGATGATGCAGGTCCTGAAATTTCTAATATAACGTCTTCAGTATTTTTGTAGTTAAGTTTGTCTGCTCTTATCAATATTGGTTCTTCAGGAATCCCCCCAACTCCCAAAAAGATGATCTCACGTTCTTCTCCTTGTTCAGCAAAAATTATCCACGTTCCTTTCGTGACTACTTCATCTATAAGAAATTCATAATACACTTGACCAGAGTCATCCACCTCAATAACGGTCTCGTCCTTTTCTAGTCCTGATGGATCCTCAATTGAAAGTTCTAATGGTTGATTTGGAATTGCGGTTCCATTAATTGCTAAAATCTCACCAGGTTCGAAAATCTGTTTAATTGGAGAAAGCTGTATCCTTTTTCCAGTTTTTACATTAAATGTAAGTGAAATCGAGTTTTCTGCATCTGTAACCTGTATCGTGTATTCTCCAAATGGTGACTCTAATGGAACAGGTTCATTGAGTTCAAAGGTACCGTTGATACTAACCTCAATTGGAATAGTAGTAATCTGATCGCCATTAGGATCAAGAATTAATACAGTGACAGTACTGAGAGGAATGGCCGTACCCGTTAATTTCACTTGCTGTCCTCTGATAAATTCAGTACCACCAATGCCAGCAGAAAATTTTGATTCATGAGGTTCAACAATTCTGGTTTCTGATTTTTTTACGCGAAGGTCCATAACTACATCGTTACCAACTTCATCTATTACAATAAAGTAAGTTCGTTCAGGAGGTTGATTTTCAGGAACAGTAATTGTGGTAACAAAATTTCCGTCATCATTTGTTTTGAAAGATTTGACATTTGTATCTCCTATATAGAATTTCAGATCCGCGTTTGGTGCAAACATCTCTCCTACAACACGTAGAGAAGAGCCAACCTTTGGATCAGATGGAATCAGTTTGAAAGCAGAGTAATCTAAAACACCAGCATTCGCATTTTGTTCAATGCCAGAAGATTCATCTTTTGGTCTTGATTCAATTGATGCTAATGTTTTTGCAGTTGCAACTTCATTACCTTTTTCGTCTAAGACTTTCCAACTTATTTCTGGATTAGATGTGTCAGTTTTAATGCCAAATTTTACAGATTGTCCTGGCTTCATGGATTCGGTTGTAGCAAAGGTTATGACGTCAGAAAGAGATTTCTTTCCAACCCATCCCTTTTCAGTTTTGAATGATTTGAAATTTACATCTCTATCCAACCAAACTCTAATAGAGTCAACATTCAAGCCACTATCTTTTTGATTTTGATATTCAATTATTGTAGTGCCATCATAAGTAGAACTAGTTGCAGTAATAGTATCTTCAGCTGCATGTATTGATGTAAATGTAACAAGAGAAAATGTTACTGCAATAAACAACGTTGCAAGAAACAAGCCTTTTGTTAAGGCTTTATTCATATGATACACTAGTTCCTAGTACCCAAATTAAACCTTAACAAGTTTACTATTCATTTTTCTATTTTGAAAACATATCAATTATAAGTAAAGCACAAAATCATCATTATTTTCACACTTGTGCTTTTTCCACAGGTTTGGTGCGTGACATAATATTTTGATGTTGTCTAATTCTCTCAGCAACTAATCTGAATAAAGACCTAAACTGATCTCGTGTCTTATCAGATAGAAAATCTGCTTCATTCAAAGCAATTTTTTCACATATGTATCGGCAGATCTCCTCATTATCAAATTTATCCCAACCCTGTGCCTGATTTTCGTCCCAAATCTGATTTAGAGTTTCTAATATTCCTTTTTTGTCTTTTAACTTGAGAAATTCAGTGGTGAGATTCGTGTATCCTTCCTTTCTTAGCTTAATTTCGTATGTCTGGTTTACAGCATGGAGATAATCTCCAGCAATCACATAGTCCTCAATTGATTGGATAGATTTTCCTCCAAGCTCGAAAAATATTATCTGTACAGCCTCAAAATCATTTGCCCGCAATTGACTTGATATCTGGTGTGACTCTGCGCTATTGTCAAGCATGACAAATGTGTTATAGCCATGATCTCTGTAAAATATTGCTAGTGGTAGAACTGAATTCTTACTGTAAGCTGCAACTACGTTAAGCGGATTCATTGAAATGTTTGGATCTTGTAGGAATTTATCAAAGGCATTAAGATACGTTGCATCAGACATTGTTTCCACTATGATAACTGGTCTTGAATTAGTTCCAACTTCTCTATCCACAATCGATTCTACAAGTCCTCTGGATAGACCATAAAGAATTGGTATTAGAGTAGTATCATCTGCGTTCCAATAATCATAATAAATTCGACTCAAATGTTTTTTCTTGTCTAGTTCTACCACCAGAAGATTTCCTGGTGTATAATCAAATATCATAAATGGTGAATGAGTAGCGTACAGAATTTGGTTTGAACCTGCTAATCCTTTTAACAAATCAGAGATTCCACGTTGCTGTATTGGGTGCAAGTTTCTTGCGGGCTCGTCAAGTAACAGTATCGCTTCCTTTAGTTCAGATTTTTGTGTCTCTGCTGCAAAGTTCACAACAAAAGAAAATGTCCATTTGAATCCCTCTGCTCTTCTATTTAGCAGGCCGGTATTCGTTACTGTTCCATCCTTATGAACATCTGAAATTACAACACTCATTATGTTTCCAGGGTTGTATCTCAAATCAACAAGAATAGGATCACCCTTCCATGCAGGATTAAGTCTGTCTGTTAGTCTTTTGCTTGCGGTATTCAGTAATTTTATTAGTTTAGGGGGACTGTCTTGTGCATCAGTAAGCTTCTCAGCATCTAGTTCCGCCAAGTAAAATAAATTTTTAACAGTTTCTGCATTATCAAATTCTTGTACATAGTCTATTGTTTTTTTCTCGTCCTTAGTCTCCCTTAGATATTCACCTAAATTGATATTTCCATGGATCTTCTTATAGTCAGAAAAATAGACAAATCGTGGATGGAGCTTATCTTGTATGAAATTCTCTAGGGCAGTTCGCTCACTTGTTCCTTTAAGCAATTCATCGTAAACGTTTTCTATTCCTTGATAGATCTTTTCCCATTCTGAAGTTACTTGTTTTTCTTCTGATGCTAGGAGATAGATGTTATTATTGAATTCAGACATACTCTTGTTAAAATAATCTTTGCTAGTCGGCATGTCTTGCTCAAGAAAACTTGTGTCAAGTTGAATTCTAATATGATTGGGTATTATAGACATAAAATCCTCAATCTTTGAAACAAAGTTCTCCCACGAGTTTAGTGCTTTGTTAGTACTATCACTAATTTTGACGCCAGCAAAATCATATTGTACCATAGGATTTTTTTGTGTTCTAAAAATCCTTATTTTTTGAATTTCGGGAATATCTGGAAATTTTTCCTTAATTGCCCTAATTTCATTGTCAACTAATTCAAATTCTCCTTCAACTATTTTTTTTTCTGACTTGAGTTCTTCTGCCATTTCATCACACAAGTCAAGTTCTTCAATTTTTTCGTCCTTATTGAGCAGAGTTAGCCCTTCAAGAATGGTAGTTTTTCCACTCTCGTTTTTTCCTATGAATGCCGCTAAGTCGCCTACTCTAATTTCACCTGAATCATGAATGCATCGGAACGCCTGAACACGGAATTTTCTAAGACGCATCTAGCGCTATTTACCCGACTATGTTTTAAATTGTGCGACATAATTATCCTGAACAAATAGGTCATTACTAAATAGATATTAAGGAACATTATTTGTTAAAAAACGGCGTTGGCTGTGCAAAATACCGCTTTACTAGTTTTTCTTTTACCTGTTGTCTTGTCTATACTTTTTGGGACACTTGTTTTAGCTGATGCTCTTAATCAACCTGATAGGGAGCTCAACATGTGGCAGTTCAATGGCGCTAGAAGCTCAATTTACTCTGATGATATTAAAATTCAGAACCTGCTAACGAACTATTCTATTTCTCAATCAATTGATATTGAGATACAAGTTAGTGATCCTGATTTTGATTGCGGTGATCTGTATATTACTATTTTTTCTTTAGAAAGCTCGCCGAAGGAAGTCTTTAGTCAAAATGGATTTTTCTCTCAGTGTTTTGTACGTGATAATTTGACATTGCCCACCGAAGATGTTTTTTCTGAAAAAATAGATACTAAAGGAAAATATGAGATTGAGGTTGAATTGATTGATAAACATCATAAAAAAACTATTACAACTTCTTCTGAATTTATTGTTACGAAATAAAATGCAATGTAATATATTGTCTTGAAAAGTTAGTTTTTCTGAAGAGTAGAAGGGGGTGGGGTTTTCATGGTTAATAAAAAAGATAAGTCCGTTGAAAAAGAGTCAACAGCTGCAGAGAGAAAAGCTATAGAAAAAGAAATTCAAGAGATGAGATATCAGCTTGAGAAAATGAAATCTCACAGCTCTAAGAAACCAAAAGTACCACCCAAAGCCAAAAAATTAGTTGAAAAGAAACCAAAAGTACCACCCAAAGCCAAAAAATTAGTTGAAAAGAAACCAAAAGTACCACCCAAAGCCAAAAAATT
>JAEHKU010000053.1 GCA_016838825.1 Nitrosopumilales archaeon
ATTGGAATGTATTTTGTAGCTCCGTTCTTTTTAATTTATAAATTAAAAAAATTATAATTGGAAATTATGTTGGAACTGATCAAACTAACTATACTTTAGTAACTATAAAAAAGTAATTTTCTATCATTTTTTATACTAAGAAAAAATAGGACTTTATTAAAAAAAATCCTTATGGTTCAAGAAAATCTGCAGTGTCCTCAACTAAGTAAATATTGAGGTTTAACGAAAATGAATTTACTATCAAAGTGAATCGCATATGAAATACAACTTTACTCCAAATGATAAAGAATGGCATCAGACACTTCTAAACGCATTTGAAAATTTATTAAAATTGCAAGTCAAGCCGGTGCTCGTTTATGATAGGAAACAGTTTAGGAAATATCTTTACAGAGGTGGTCACAACGCGAATTCAGTTTCTGCAGAGTGTATAAAGGATTGTGGTATAATATGGCTTAGTCCATTTTTGTCAGCTTGCCCTAAAGTTGAAGCTGTAAACACATTATATCATGAATGTCTCCACATTAAATATCCCGACATGCATGAGAACAAAGTACGACAGTTAGCAGATAAGATGATACCAATTACATCAGTTACAAACAGTAAGAAAAAGAAATTTGACATCGTACATAAGAAGTAAATGCAAAAAATAAAAATTTAAAAAATATTTAATAATAAATAAACACACTTCTACTGTCTATTCTCGTAATGAGATTAAACCACGTTAGTTCTATCTAACGTCGTCGTCTTTTTCTTTTAGCAACAGATCTTCTTGCAGATGCACGTCTCTTAGCTTTCCTTGCAGCTGCATTTCTTTTTCTTGTACGTGCTGCTTTTTTAGCTGCTCGACTTCTTGCTGCTTTTGTTTGTTTTGCCATTGAAAACTCTAGATAACACTTGTTTTTCTATGCTATGAATTAAAAAAATTACACTTACTGCGTGTAAATGTTAACAAATTTTTTTATAAAAAAATTCTGATCGCAGTACTACAAACATTACACTATTTTATTTTCAAGCTTGCTAAAGTATCAAGAATTACCTTGATTTGTTCCATTACAATAACTAGAAGATCATTAATTCTCTTGTTCAGTTGTTCAATTTGTTTTTGAAGGAAGCTTTTTTCATTTTTAAGGATTTGAATATCGTTCCTTAGTTCTTCGTTTTCAGTCCTAAGTTTTTCATTTTCCTCAATTAGATTTTGCGTCGACTCCTCTTCTGGTTCTCCTGGAAATAGTCGTGGTTCAGGCTCTGGTTCTGGCTCAGGTTCGACTATTGGTTCAGGCTCGGGTTGTGGTTCAGGAGATGGTGGTAGGGGAGGCTCTGGTCCTTGAGCATTAATTGACTGCAAAAAAGGAATAGTAATCAAAAGTAAGCCAAAAATCAAAATAATTTTTCCTGTAGATAAAGCGAGCAAAGGTTTATGGTTCATAGCTATATCTTCACGTAAGGTTCTGTAAAATCTTTGTCAGGATCTTCTCTGTGTAAAAAGCCGTCTGACAACTAGGTGCATTATGTTATGAACTATTTTTCTGATTTTTCATCTGTTTTAAAAAAGCAGACCTAACAGAAAGAAAACCGTTGAACAACTTACTCCAATAATTAAATAATTTCTCTGAGTTTTTTTATTTTGTTTTAGATCTTTCTTAATATCGTTAATTCCTTTCTTGACTTCAGGGTCATGGTCTTTCTGAGTCCAAATGCCCATGCTCATAACAGAGGTTAGATATTATTTAACTACTTTTTCAAGAGATTTTTTTACTTTTTCTAAATCTTCCGCAAACCATTCAGCTTCTTGTTTTGTTCCAAACGTTGCAGTAAGAGATACAGTATAATGTTGAAAACGGCCACCTGATGATTTTTCAAAATCTACATAATCTTTAACTATTTTCATTGATTAGTTTGTGAGTCGTTTTGAATTAAAGTTATCCACTTGTTTTTCCTTCAATCTTTATACCACATTTATCTGCGGGTATCTTTCCATCTAAAACCAGTGTGGTCTTATGAAATTATGGAATACAAAAAATTAACTAGTCTTAGATAGAATAGAAATTACCTTTTGTGTGTCTTGGAAGATTGTGTTTGACTGATATTATGTTTTGTTTTACAGGTTCCTGCATGACTTGGATTGATTTCTTAACAGGTTGAATTTTTGGCTTGTCACTAAGATTCTCATTAAACTGTCTTTGATTACATTGAGAGCAAACTGTGTAAAACATCTCATGTCCATCTTCTATTTTCTTCTCTAGGAACTTATTATGACCCGTTAAAATACACGCCAATTTCATAGTGAGTGCACTAAGATTTTGCTTTTCAAATAGGATGTATCAAAAATTGAGTAAATTGAGCAAAGTTATTCAACACGCAATAGGCATCATTTTGCGCGAGTAAAAATTCAAAAGTTTCACCCAGGTCCAAATGCTGCCATACTAATTGGTTCTCCATATGTTACTCTTGAAAATCGTACCACAAATAATTGCATAGTTCTGCATAGTTTACACTAATGAGAATAACACTTTAAATTAAAAAAGATCTAAGAACAGCTACAGCTAGGACCATTTGATTTAGAATGAGCTTTAATCATATGACGCAACATTCGGTCAGATGCAGAAAACTCCATGCCACATTCTTTGCAAACAGTCTCTGTAAGCACTCTCTTTTTCCGAAACAAGTTCATTTATTGCCTGCTCAAATCACCTGATAAATATCTTATTCCAAATCTTATGATTGAAGTTGCATAGCTTTCGCTAAGTTCATCAAAATAAAATCATCGCACATAGTCTCTATGTAAGTGGCTGAACCGATGTGTTGGTCTATTAGTAATGGCTAGCTCACCACTCGCCGAAGCTTGTGATTTACACTACCATCCTATCAACGCAGTATTTTTCTGCCGACCTTCAGCATACGCAACGCTGTCTTGTCTCGGGATGGGCTTCGTGCTTAGATGCTTTCAGCGCTTATCCCAAACGGCTTAGCTGCCGAGCTTGCCTTATCAGACAACTCGTAGACCAGAGGCCACGCTGCTCTGTTCCTCTCGTACTCGGAGCAACTTCCCCTCAAACAGCGACGCTTCCATCAGGCAGAGACCGACCTGTCTCACGACGGTCTAAACCCAGCTCATGTTCCCTTTTAATAGGCGAGCAGCCTCACCCTTGGCCCCTGCTGCAGGACCAGGATAGGAAAAGCCGACATCGAGGTACCAAACCGCGGGGTCGATAGGAGCTCTCGCCCGCGACGAGCCTGTTATCCCTGGGGTAATTTTTCTGTCACCTCCGGCCCCCAATAGTGGGGACACGAAGGATCGCTAGGCCAGGCTTTCGCCTCTGAATCCCGTGCGTTTGGAGATCCAGTCAGTCCAGTTTTTGGCCTTGCCCTCTTCACCGGATTTCTGACCCGGTTGAACTGAACTTTGGGCCCCTTTGATATCTTTTCAAAGGGGTGCCGCCCCAGCCGAACTGCCCACCAGCACCTGTCCCAGGTTTGCACCTGGTAAGCCATACTGCAAAAACTGGCTGGTATTACAAGGTCGCTTCAAGCATTCCCGGAGGAATACAAGCATAGCTCCCAGCTATTCTGTGCAGCTCTTACTATACAGCAAGCACAAGCTGCAGTAAAACTCTACAGGGTCTTCTCTCCCCGATGGAAGTTGCTGGACTGTTCGTCCAGCTTATGTGGCTTCACTGAGTTGTAGGCAGGGACAGTGGGGCTCTCGTTGTTCCATTCATGCACGTCGGAACTTACCCGACAAGGCATTTGGCTACCTTAAGAGAGTCAGAGTTACTCCCGGCGTTTACCGGCCCTTAGCTCGGTTGAACCCAAGTTTTAGGTACCGGCACTGGCCAGGATTCAGTGACTATACAAATCCTTTCGGACTAGCAGTCACCTGTGTTTTTATTAAACAGTCGGAACCCCCTTGTTACTGCGACCTGCGACCCCAGCTCCTCACCAGGATCGCAGGCATCCCTTATACCTAAGCTACAGGACTAATTTGCCGAATTCCCTTGCCTACGGTATACTCAATACATCTTAGACTTCTCATCCAGTGCACCTGTGTCGGATCTCGGTACGGACTCGCAGGTAACTCACTATACAGTTTTTCATGGTCCCCCAGACTCAGATAAACTCAGCAAACGCCAAGCCATTCCTGCCTCGAATCAGTTCTCGCCATTACGGCACTCCCCGACCCTATAACAGTTAGATATAACGATGGTTATACACATCCTATCTGAAAGCGTCTGTATAGATTGTAACGTCACCTGCAAGGTACTGGAATATTAACCAGTTTCCCATTCGCGCAACTCTGTTGAGGTTGCACTTAGGACCGACTAACTCCAGGCTGACGACGCATTGCCTGGAAACCCTTGCACTTGAGACGGTAGAGATTCTCACTCTACTATGCTGTTACTACCACCAGGATCTGCAATAGAAATCGGTCCACAGGACGTCACCGCCCTGCTTCGCTCCAATCCCTACGCCCATCTACCATGTCTTGTCTTTCGACAAGAATCCGAAGTATCGGTGTTCTA
>JAEHKU010000054.1 GCA_016838825.1 Nitrosopumilales archaeon
AAGTGAAAAAGAATGGTTCAAAAAAGGAGTAGATAGTGTTAAAAATGCTATATCCAATCTTGAGATCTGATCAAATTTTTAACCAAACTGAGATTTACACACAGTGTTGAACCTTACCGAGATTCTCGAATCACTAAAGATGGGTAAAATTTCTGTATCAAAAGCTCGAAAGATGCTCTCGCTTCACTCTGTGGAGGAGATAGAAGACTTTGCAAAGATAGACGTTGGAAGAAAACTTAGACGTGGAATACCTGAAGTAGTTTTTGCTGAAAAAAAATCCGTAGTAGATCTTAAAAAAATTATTGTCGTAAATATAAAAAAAACGGGATACGTTTTACTTTCAAGAATCAACAAGAAAGATTATGATAAAATAATTTCTTTTTTGAAAAAGAAAAAATTAAGGATAAAAACAGGGAAAAGATCTAATTCGCTTTTAATCTACAAAAAAAAGCTAAGTTGTACAGGAGGAGAAGTAGGTATACTTACTGCGGGTACTTCAGATATAGGAGTAGCTGAAGAGGCTAGACTTATGTGCGAAGCTATGAACTGTTCATGTATTTGTAGTTATGATGTAGGAATAGCGGGTTTACATAGAGTTTTTCCTGCATTAAAAAAAATGATAAAAGATGGTGTGGACGCTATAATTGTAGTTGCTGGAATGGAAGGAGCATTACCATCAATTGTTTCATCTTTAGTGGACATTCCAGTAATAGGAGTTCCTACCTCTGTCGGATATGGGTATGGAAATAAAGGAGTTGCAGCTCTTGCGACCATGTTACAGAGTTGTTCTATGGGTTTATCTGTAGTAAACATAGATAATGGCATTGGTGCAGGTGCCATTGCCGCCAATATCGCAAATAGAACTAAAAGGAAAACTAGATACTGACTATTCCGAGCGTTGCAAGCTCAGAACCTATTCCATAACCAATTAGAGCAATACCAGTGCCCAACCCAGCCATCTCCAAGCCGCCTTTGATAATACTTATCTTGGCCATTCTAGATTTTATTGCACCTACTGCAAATGAAGTTGTTAGACTAATTCCAATCGCAATTAAAAGCGGCACATATCCTTCTGCAAAGAAAAAGGGAATTATTGGTAAAATGCCGCCCACTAGGAAAGCACCAAACATTCTTAGAGCACCTTTGAGAGGACTTCCAACTATTTCCAAATTTATCTTCAACTCTTCTCTAAGCATGGTGTCAAGCCACACTTTTTTGTCAGAAGTTATTTTGTCTACTATCATTTGAAGATCTTTTCCAGAAAATCCCTTTGCTTTGTAAATTTCCTCAATCTCTTCCCTCTCCTTTTCGGGCACATTTTCAATTTCCCATTTTTCTCGCTCAATTTCTGAGTTTAAGATCTGACGTTGCGATTTTACTGCAAGATAATTTTGAACTGCCATTGCTTTAGCACCAGTGAACATTGCAACAATTGCAGCCAGAATAATAATGGATGATGGTGCCTCTGCACCACCAACTCCTGCTGCTATTCCTAATGAAGTGTTAATACCGTCACCAAAACCAAAAACAAAATCTCTTATTGCACTAGATTCAGTAATATGAGGCTCAATATGCCTTGGCTCTGATATGTCTTTCATGAAATATCCACATTTAACTAAGATAACATAGCTTTTCAAAAGTCTTGTCGTAAACGATTTATATCATACTAAAACGAGATAAGCCGAGAATTGAAGGGAAAAAGGATTGTTTTGACTGCAGACCGTAGTCTAATGACCAATTACCGTGGTAATTTTCTTTATGGATTTATCGCATGTGGTCCTTATGAGGTATTACCTGAATGGGTTTTTGATAAGGTCTTTTGTCCCAGTGTAGAGACTAACAAAGAAACTGGTGAAGCAAAGGTTGCACAGGTCGGTCTGCGACGAGTAGAAAGTGCACTTTTACAGGGATACAAAAGGGATGAGATAATTATAGGGCAGCCCGAATATATTGAAAAGTGTATTGGATCTGAGACCAAAGTTGTAGGAATTAATGTTATGGATCCCCTTGGTATGGCTCCTGTAACTACCACGATGTCACCTGAAAAACTATCCTACGTTGCAATGAAATTCAAACGATTGTGTGCTAAAGTAATTCAATTAAAAAAACAATATAATTTCCATGTGGTAGTGGGCGGAAATGGTGCGTGGGAACTTGCCAAGTCCGACAGGATGAGAATTCATGGAATAGATACGGTGGTCGTTGGTGAAGCAGATGAGCTTGCACTTGATTTATTTCATGAATTAGAAGGCGGTAATGCACCCGAGCTAATGCATTGCTTTGTCAAAAATATTCAAAATATCCCACTTATTCAAGGACCAACTGTTAATTCTTTAATTGAAGCTATGCGTGGTTGCGGTAGAGGCTGTGATTTTTGTGATGTTAACAAGAGGTCCAAAAAAGATCTTCCTTTAGAAAGACTACAATATGAAGCAAAAATAAATCTTGACTATGGTTTTGATTCTATATGGTTACATTCTGATGAAATGTTTCTTTACGGATGTGATAACAAGGATTTCCAACCAAATTATGATGCAATAGTTGATTTGTGGAAAGGATTAAAATCACTTGGTGCACGCTTTGTGGCTACCACTCACATGACATTTTCTGCTGTGTGTGCCGATCCAAAGTTACTAAAAGATATTTCCCAAATAAATCAAATGGGTAATGAAAAATGGCTTGCTACAAATCTAGGAATAGAAACAGTATCAGAACAACTGGTTAAGAAGCATCTTGGGGTGAAAACTAAACCATTCTCTACAAATGAATGGGGATGGGTTGTAAGAGAAGGTGCAAAAATTCTGAATGAAAATCACTGGTTCCCAGCTGCGACATTGATAATTGGATGGCCTGATGAAACCCCTGAGGATACGCAAGTTACCATTGATCTGATTGACGATTTCAAACATACGGGTATGAGAGGTCTGGTGGCTCCTCTGTTATATCAGGACTTTAATGAAAAGAATTCGATGCATTTCGGAAATCTAAACGAAGCTCAGTTTACGTTATTCTGGAGATGTTGGGAGCACAATTTGCGTGTAATTAACGATATAATTCCAATAATCATCAGAAACAAATCCTTTGGCCCTCCCATGAAAGTCATAATGTATGGAATGATTAAGGCAGGAACATGGGCAATTATGCGATACCTGAGAGGTTTATGTAAAGAATTATTCAATGGCAGACTTCCTGATGAAATAATTTCACATTATTCAATGAGTAGATCTGTAACTGCTCCTGCATACACTAAGTAAACTAATTTTCCAATTGCTTTAGTGCTTCGTCAGCAATAGAATTTTTTTTTGGCGTGAGCACAATAAAATAAGTTTTGTCTGCCCGTTCAATGGATTCAACTTTCTTGTAAGATTGTGTGTTCATATCAAACTCTAATATTTTTCCATCAAGTTTTCCTTTTGTATAAATTATAAGATAAACATCACCAGTAGTTGGACTCAATGGAATAAATGAAAAAATATATCCTTTATACGAGTTTATTGGCATAGTGTTTTTCATTGGTGGTGCTAAAGAAGACATATACATGAAAACGTCTTCGACAGTATCAAATTCTTCGTATTCTATGCGCAACAACTTGTTGGTTTCTTAGTAGTATAATAATCTAAGTCTTGTTCACCAGTTAACTAAAATTATGTGCTATGTTTTCGATTAGTTAATTTGAAAATTATCAAGGCTGGTGCTACAAAGTACATTCCAATATTGAGTAGAATCATTCCAATACCATATCCTAAAACCTCTTGCTCTGAGTCCATGTCAACATAATTTAGAAGAGACAGTGATGTGATTAGTGGCGTCAGTGTAATCTTTACTACTTCCTTGAATGTTGGATTTTCTCTTTCCCAGTCAGCTATTGTTGGACTAAAGGAATAGTAAATCTGATTAAAACCAGTCATAAATGCAGAGCCCGAATTAGTTTGTAGTAATGTGTTATCACGTAACTCTCTAAGCTGTTGTACTTGTGATGCAAGCTCAGAACCAAATGTTGCAGTCGCTATTAGACAACCACCCCCTCTTTCTTCAGCCACACACTTTCCATCTTTAAGAACAGTTCCAGCGCCACATTCTATTGGTTCTGGCTCTACCGGTTCCGGTTCAACTGGTTCCGGTTCAACTGGTTCCGGTTCAACTGGTTCCGGTTCTACAGGTTCAGGTTCTACAGGTGGTGGTGGAGGTGGAGGTGTTACAATACCCGAACCGCCGATAAATTGAAATGTTGTTTCTACTTTCTGGCCGCCATAATTGATTAATATTTTATAATCTCCAGCAACCTTCCAAAGTGGTCCATCTGCCATAAACTCTTTAGAATAAGTCCCTACACTGTCTGGAATAAATTGATCAATACCAATCAAATTCCCATTAGCATCTAAGATTCTGAGAGTTCCAGGGATACCTACCTCAGGGTCTTTAATCGTTATAGTAACTAAAACAGTATTTCCTGGAGTATAAAGTTCCTGATCAGTCTCAACGATAACTATAATCGGTGGAAGCGCAT
>JAEHKU010000055.1 GCA_016838825.1 Nitrosopumilales archaeon
CAGAGTTCTTCATATGTGTAAATTATATCACATATAATATCGACCGATTCTAGTTTTTTACGTGGGTCTTGGTAGTTCTTGGAATAATGTACTTGAAGTTTTAGAGGATATCATTCCTGTTTATGATAAGGTCAATTCTCATATCTCCCTCGGCAAAGACGTAGAACATCGTACTAGAGGAATAACTGGCAGGGTAAAGACCGGTGATATGGTACTTGATGCTGGCTCTGGTTTTGGAAATATGTCAAAAACTGCTACCAAAATCTGTGGGGATTTACAGCTAACACTTTATGATCCACTGTTACCAATGTTGAAAAACACACGTACACACTTTACCAAATCTCCTGCACTAGCATCAGGTGTTTTCGAACACATACCATTTCAAGATGAAAAATTTGATGCTGTTTTGTGTGGATATTCTCTTAGAGATGCAATCAGTCTCAAGACTGCAATCTCAGAAATTCATCGAGTCTTAAAAAAAGGTGGAAGATTGGTTATAGTTGATCTAGGAAAACCTGACGAAACCATCACAAGACTGGGAGTTTCTTTTTATCTCAGAATTTTAGTTCCAATAATTGCTTTTTTTGCTGGTGGAAAACTTGGATTAAAGTTTGCTACATTATATCAGACATACAAGTTTTGGCCACAAAACAAAAAACTAGAGTCAATGCTGCTTGAAAAGTTCTCCAAAGTAGAATTTGATAAAGACCTTATGGGTGGCGCAATAATGGTAGCTGCTTACAAGTAAATTGAAAACTCCACTAATTTTAGTAAACATAACCGCAATACTAATTGGCGTTTCTTACGGGTTACACGGTCCAATACTTCCTGTCTTTGCAAAAAACGTAATTGGCGCATCATATATCGAATTAGGAATCATTGGTTTTGCAAATTTCATTCCATACATGTTCATTCCACTCTTTGTTGGAGTTTTACTTGATAGATTCAACAATGGTTTGCTGCTCTCAGTCGGAGTTATGATAAATTCTGCTTCAATTTACCTTCTCTCAATAGCACAAACCGTTCCTGAAGTGGTTGGTTTTAGGATCATGACTGGAATTGCTCATGCCTTTTTTTGGCCTCCATGTGAGTCCATAATTTCAAAGGTTTCAGGAGAAAAGTCCAGGGTACGAAACATCGCCACGTTCACAGCATTTTTTGTTGGCGGGTTCATGATAGGCCCACTAATTGGCAGTCTTCTTTTAGAAGCCTTTGATGTAACATTCAGAATACTATTCCAATATGCTGCATTTGTTCTTGCAGCAGCTATTGTTTCAGCCCTAGTTTTAACACAACATGGTACCACAAGACTTCACACCAGATTTTCATTTTCATCAATAAAGGAAATGACTAGATTTCCTCATGTCATTGTAATGTTAATTTATTGTACTGCATCTTTTGGAATGATCTTAGCTATCTATCCTGCTTTTCTGGATGACAGAGGGATAACAGGTTCTGGAATTGAAATCTTGTACTTTGCATTTGGGATTTCACGACTTGTTACACTTGGTGCTGCAGGAAAACTTGCAAAGAGAACTAGTCATACCCTGATTGTTGCTACGTTATCAATTGCAATTGGATTGTTAATATCGTTCTATGCTGAATCCATAGAGCTATTCATAGTTGCCATGTTAATAATGGGATTTGGATTTAGCATATTTTTCCCACTTACTCTAGATATTATTCTCAGCCGTACAAGAAAAGATATCTCAGGTGGTGTTATTGGTGCATACGAAACAACGTTTGGAATTGGTTGGGCTGTTGGTCCAATCACAGCAGGGATTATTTCGCAATTCTTTGGCAACGATGCACCGTACCTAGTCTTTTTCGTCTTTGGTCTAGCCATTACTGTATTAGCCATTATCAAGAAAAAATCGCTTGAACCACAGAGAAATACAAATCTTTAATTCTAGAATAGGCCCACAATGTATTCGTGCTAGAATATTCGCTTAACATTATCGGCGGCGAATGGATAATCATCCTATTGGCGGCATTAGTCATTCTGCTAGGAACAAATCAGCTTCCAGATGTAGCCAAAAAATTGGGTAAGATTGTTGGGGAGTTCAAAAAGACAAGACAGGGAGTCGAATCTCAGTTTAAGGACTATACTACTCAAAATCTGTCTGTCACTGGCCCAGTCCAAAATGAAAGACAGAAACTCGAAGTCATTGCAAAATCACTTGATTTGGATTTCTCGAATAAAACAAACGACGAGCTAAGAGACCTAATAACCTCAAAAATTGGAAAGCCTACAGCTGATTTACAGAAATAAGATAGTATTTTTGTGAAAAATATTTTGAAGCTAGAACAGAATTTGGTACAAACAAGATTATAAACACGTAGAAAAACCAAGTTTAGAACAAAATTGGCTACAAGTTATATCAACAAGATTCTTTGTGGTGACAATCTGAAAATTTTATCAAAGATTCCCTCTGATTCTGTCAATCTAACAATTACGTCTCCACCATACCGAAACGCAATAGATTATTCGATGCATACGAAACATGGGAATGATCCAAAAAAGAATTACAGAGGAAAATTAACGATTTCTGTCCAAGAATACATATCAAATATGGAAAGAATCTTCGGAGAAGTAAAACGTGTTACAGTGAACGGCGGTTTTTGTTGTATAATAATTGGTAACGAAATTAATAATGGAACATTGGAGCCACTTCCCTCACTTCTTACTGCTGAATTATTTAAACAAGGATGGAACTTGCATGAAGAAATTATTTGGCACAAGGTAACTGGAGGAGCAAATAGAGCAGGAAGTTTCGTCCAACATCCATACCCTTCCTATTTTAGAGCAAATATCATGCATGAAAAGATTATGATACTAAGAAAAGGGAAAAACAAACTCCGAAAAGACAAAGGCTATGCATTCAAAAGTCAAAGTGTAAAACTGTGGAGTGAAATAGCAAACTCTGTTTGGCATATTGCCCCGGTTCCGCCTGGTTACCTTGACCATCCGTGCCCATATCCAGAGGAAATTCCATACAGACTGATCAATTTGTATTCGTATCCTGGAGACATTATCCTGGATCCTTTCAATGGAAGTGGTCAAACAACAAAGATTGCTAAATTTCTCAAGCGAAAATTTGTTGGTATAGACATTTACAAAAAGTATGTAGATTTAGCAAAAAAGCGCCTAAAGGAACGAATTGCACTCCGACATGAATCACTTATACTAGAATTTGACGGCGAACTTGAAATTCCCAAGTGGAAGAAAATACCTACGTGGGAAGAACAAAAAACCAAAGACTTGGTTTAATACGTAAAGATTCTAGCAAAAAATATTTCAGAATAAATTCTATCTACGGGTTCTATATTTTGGATTTTATATAGAGATTTACTTGTATGGAATTTTATTCTTGAGCCGCTTTACCTCATTCAATTCTTCGTGTAAGTGTCTACGAAGGATATTCTCATGTTCATGTTTATGTT
>JAEHKU010000056.1 GCA_016838825.1 Nitrosopumilales archaeon
TTACTATCTTTTGGCAATCGAAAATGTACCTTTAACGCAAGTATGACGTCTTTTACACGAGTTGATTTCTGGAAGGTCGTTTCCCAATCTCCCTTCATTGTTTTTAAAATCACAGTGACTTGATTTACCATCACAAAAAATGCGCACAGGAAATACAAAAATCAGCTAGTTATTGAATATAGGTGATGTGAGTTCATAAGGTGATGATGTGTGCCTGACTTTGATTATGTTGATTTAGAAATTTTATACCAAGCTAGAAAATCAAAAAGCGGAATTAGTCCTGAAATGATCAGCCAGCCAGATGTATTCACGCCTGGAATATGGGAACTTGCAGATAAGTTTTCTTCCCTACAAGAAAAAAATCTTCTTTCCAAAAATGAAGAAGGGTTGTTCGAAATAACAAAAGAAGGAACGAATGCTTTTTGGCACATAGAATCTCCCTTATGGTTGAATCTGCTCAAGTTGTTGTACGTAAAGCCACTATCTGACGTCGACTGCTCAAAATATCTTGGCGAACCGATACCAGCCGTACAGCAAGCACTTGAAATGATTAGAAAGAAAGGATATGTCATGATGTCGGACTTGAGAAAAGAAACAAAACTACTCAAATTGTACGATATATTGCCTGAAGGAGTTGAACAGCTAAGAGATGCTAGGCCAAGTCGTTTGTTGATTGCAAAGTCAGGTGACAAATTTATCGTTGAATTAGATAATGGTGAGGGAGTACTCTACGAAGTAATTGATGATCTAGTAAATCCTCTAAGAATGATCATGACATTATCTAAGGAACAGGTAAAGAAATACAAGTAAGTTCATTCGTTTTCAAGCTTCATTATGGCATCACAGGATGAGACAGAATATCAACTAGCTTCTGATTTGCGAATCTGTCGTATTCTAAACGGCATGTGGCAAGTTGCAGGTGCGCACGGTCACATCGACCCTACATCAGCAATTGACAGTATGATAAAATATCATGACGCAGGTTTTACAACGTGGGATCTGGCAGATATTTACGGTCCTGCAGAAAACTTTGTTGGAGAGTTTAGAAGAAAATTATCAAAAGAAAAAGGTGCTCAAGCATTAGATAAGGTTAAGGCCCTGACAAAATTTGTACCAAATCCTGGTGTAATGACACGTTCCATTGTAAAACAAAGTATCGATGCTTCCCTCTCTAGGATGGGTGTTAAAACCCTTGATTTGTTACAATTTCACTGGTGGGATTACAACGATACAAATTATCTTAACGTACTGCAGCATCTATCAGAACTACGTGATGAAGGAAAGATTAAGCATGTTGGTCTAACAAATTTTGATACAGAACACATGCAGATCATGGTGGAACATGGTCTAAAGCTAGTGTCAAATCAGGTACAATATTCCATAATTGATCTTAGACCTGAGGTTAAGATGGCTAAATTCTGTAAGCAACACAATATTGTACTTCTCACATATGGAACACTTTGCGGCGGTTTACTCTCAGAGAAATATCTGGGAAAACCTGAACCTCTCCGAGGAGATCTGGATACAGCTAGTCTGCAAAAATACAAGCAAATGATAGATGCTTGGGGTGGATGGGAGCTGTTTCAAGATCTTCTCAGTGCATTAAATGAGATTGCACAAAAACATGGTGTGAGCATTGCAAACGTGGCCACACGCTATATTCTAGACAAGCCTACAGTTACAGGTGTTATTATAGGGCTGCGACTAGGCGTTACAGAACACAAAGCTGACAATTCACGTGTCTTTGATATGAAATTAGATCGTGATGACAATGATAAGATTAATTCAGTTACTGGAAAATCTAGAGATTTATTTGCATCGATTGGCGATTGCGGTGATGAATACAGACGTTAATAAATAAAATTCTCGTTAACAGTTCGTATCAAATGTAATTCAGAATAAAAAGAAAAACTTCAATTTAGAACTAAATATTTGATAGTGTATTGAAAATTGAATTATTCTTACTTTTCATGTTAGCATTTACTATTCCGATATCATTTGCAGAATCCCCAGAAGAATGGAACAGATTAGCAGACATGCCAGAAGTAAGATCTGAAATGGAAGCAGCTGCTATTGTAGATAAGATCTTTGTTTTTGGCGGACTAAATAACCAAGGAGAAGCTACTAACACAGTATTCATCTATGATACCAAAGAAAACACTTGGAGCATAGGAGCACCAATGCAAGTTTCTTTGCATCATGCAGGGGTAGCATCGCATGAAGAAAAGATATACATTGTAGGTGGCTATCTTGACGGATGGATTCCTTCTAGAACATTATTGATTTATGATGCTAGCAATGATTCCTGGACTATAGGTGCTGACATGCCCACTGCAAGAGGTGCCCTGACTGCACAATTTGTTGAAGATAAGATATATGCAATTGGTGGCTTTAGTGGAATTACTAATTCAGAAAATGAAATGTATGTTCCAGAAACTGACACGTGGGAATCTAAATCCAAAATGCCTACTGCTAGAGAACATTTAGCATCTGCCGTGTTAGATGAAAAATTGTATGTAATTGGAGGAAGAGCTGGTCAATTTAATCTAAATTCACACGAGGTGTATAATCCCGAAACTGATTCATGGGAAACATTAGAACCATTACCAACCGCAAGAAGTGGACTGACAGCCTCTGTTCTAAGTGATGCAATCTTTGTTTTTGGAGGAGAGAGTGCTCTCAAAACATTTGAGGAAAATGAAGCATACATTCCAGGAGAAGGATGGTTTTCCCAACAACCAATGCCAATTTCACGACATGGTTTAGCATCAACAACTGTTGGAAATAATATCTATGTAATTGGCGGTGGAGTAGTTCCTGGTTTTAGTTTTAGTGGTATAACTGAGGCATATCACAATACAGTTATTCCAGAGTTTGGAACACTAGCAGCAATAATTTTAGCTGTCTCATTTTTTACAATAATCATATTTACAAAATTTAGAAATAAAATAGATCACTCAGTATTCCAATATCATAAAGCGTGAAATTTTACCTCTTTAAGTTCTCTCTGTCTTCTTGCCAAGTACTACCATAAACATTACACTTTTGTCCTTAGCATGAGGTGAAAAGAACTGAGTCACTGAATCATCATAAAATGTTAGACCCGTAGCTCCCAATTTTTCTGAGTAAGCTGCTAGATAGAATCTTC
>JAEHKU010000057.1 GCA_016838825.1 Nitrosopumilales archaeon
AGTATGATGGGTCCGAGTGAAATGACGGGCTCTGAAATGAAAGAGAGTGGTTCCATGATGTCTGATATGTCCTTCAACGTGAACGCTCCAATTACCATCCCAATGATAGATGGATATTACAATGGAGAGAAGGTATTCTTTCTTCACACCGAAGTATCTGACCAAAAAATGGCTGAAATGATGACCATGATGATTAACTTTCCAACGTTACACGTTTCTGACTTGAAGAACATTCCACAAGAAAAAATGGGAAAAATCTATGTATTTACAAATGGAATCCCAGGATCAGGACCTTATGGTGGTGGACCATTCATGTTTCAAATAGACATCTTTGATGCTGTTCCAGGAGAGGAAGGATACAGCCAGTTTAGAACACCACATCTTGTTACATGGAGCGAAAACTCTAGTCCAAGATTATTAACTTCCGTTGAGGAGCTTTTAGAAGCAGAAACAAACGGTGAGGTGTCCATTGAAAAGACAGATCTTGTTGTAAACGCACCAATGATAGTCTGGAAATTAGATGGTATTGAACAAAGAGCATCTATGGTACCAAGAATGTTTCAAAGTATGCAAGGGGTTGATGGTGAGGTAACCAACGTTGATGTTGATAATTATATCGTCACTCTCAAGTTACATTCCATGAATGAAATGGATATGATGGATATGATGAAATGAAAACTTAAAAAAAAAATGATCGAATCAGTTATGCTCTCTTTGGTGTAGCAAACCAGGATTCAATCTGATGGGTGTTAAAATGTACAAATGCATTAATAGAATCATCACAGAATTGCACGGATTTCTCTGTTGCATCAATGACGGAATCTACTGTGTTTCTAAAGGTGCCAAGAGACGCCTTCTGGAAAACAGCATTTGCCTTTATTTGCTGAGATATTTCATTACTCATGATGGGCAGAGTCTGGCAGCCTATTATATACCTATTGGTAATAAACGGTAACAGTTGGTAATCAATACCAATATTTATTAACCCCCGTGCCTGGCAAATGAACGTGAAAATTACTACAATAAACCCAGCAACGGAAGAAATTCTTGCAGAGTATGAAGCGATTTCCCCAAATCAAGTTCATCATGAAGTAGCTGATTCTAGAAATGTCTTTGACACAATTTGGAAAAAATTCGATATATCAGAAAGAGCCAAGCTTTTGCGAAAATTATCACACCATCTTGATCAACGAAAAGAAGAGTACGCAACTACCATCACAATGGAAATGGGAAAGCCAATTTCTGAATCAATCAAAGAAATTGAAAAGTGTAGTTGGGTTTGTGATTATTATGCTGATAATGGTAAAAAATTCTTAGAGCCAAAAAATTTAGAAACTGAAGCAAAGGACAGTTACATACAGTTTGATCCTCTTGGTGTAATAGGATGTATCATGCCGTGGAATTTTCCTTTTTGGCAAGTCTTAAGGTTTTGTGTTCCAGCTTTAATTTCTGGTAATACTGTAGTTTTAAAACACTCAAGTGTTTGTCCATTATCTGGAAATACTTTACAGTCAGCGTTAGAAGAATCTGGATTTCCAAAAGGAGTTTTTAGACATATTGTAGGAAATTATACAATAGGTGAAGAACTAGCAAAATCAGATGTTGATGCAATTTCAATTACGGGTAGTACAAAAGCAGGCAAAAGAGTAGCACAAATTGCAAGTAAAAATCTACATAAATTTATTTTGGAACTAGGTGGAAGTGACCCATTTATAGTTCTGAAAGATGCAGATGTTAGCAAAGCTGCAAAGGCAGGTGTAGTTTCTAGATTTTTAAATAATGGTCAAAGTTGTATTGCAGCAAAACGATTCATAGTTGAACAGGAAGTTATAGAAGAGTTTACGAAAAAATTCATTGAACATGTAGAAGACCAAGTTTTAGGAAATCCTCTTGATCCAAAAACAACTATTGGTCCTTTGGTACGAGATGATTCCCGAGACATAATTGTGGAACAAATAGCTAAATCTAGCCTAAATGGAGCAAAAGTATTGCTGGGAGGAAATGTACCTAAAATGAGAGGATTCTTTTTCAATCCTACGGTTGTGGCTGAAGTAACAACTGACATGCCAATCTCAAGAGAAGAAGTTTTTGGTCCAGTGGCACCTATAATTGAGGCTCGTAATGCTATTGAAGCTGTAAAATTTGCAAATGATACAGAATTTGGTTTGGGTTCTAGTATCTGGTCTGAAAAATATGCAAAAGACAATAACTTGGCAAAGGACATCGAGGCAGGAATGGTTTTCATTAATTCTATGGTTGTCTCTGATCCTAGAGTTCCATTTGGAGGAATTAAAAACTCTGGAATTGGAAGAGAGCTTTCAGATTATGGACTACGAGAATTTGTCAACGTAAAATCTGTTATTATGAATTGATCTGATGAAAAAATGAAAAACTCTGTGATGACATGATCGGATATAGAAATAGCTTACAAATCGTAGCTGATCTTCTAAAAATCACTGAGGAGCATGGTTTAGAGGGAATCAAGACTACTCCATTGCTGAGCAAGGCAAACTTGTCTCATACACGGCTTCACAAGTTTGTTGAAAACCTTACTGGTGCGGGTCTTATCAATAAAATCGAGTATGACGGAAAAAACACTTTCATAATTACTTCTAAAGGCAGACAATATCTTGAATCATACAAAAAATTTCAGAGTCTAGCAGACTCATTTGGATTAGAATTATAAAATAAATCACATTTGATACGAACTGTAACAGCACACTTCGTACAAGTATTATATCTCACAAATAAAACCATGAATGATGGAACTTACAAAGGAAGAAGAATCAGCCCTTAACGGAGAACAGGGTGAAACATTACATCTAGCATACAGAATTCTTGCAGCGATTGGCGAAGCTACAGAAGCTGAAAAACTAGTTCCGATTCAATGGGCTCATCTTTCTGGTGTAAATTATAATACAATTGGT
>JAEHKU010000058.1 GCA_016838825.1 Nitrosopumilales archaeon
TTCATCAATATCTTTAATTTTTAAAATTTTTGCAAAATCATCATCAGTAGTATATTCTTCGTAAACTAGGGCTTTCATAAGCCCAGATGTTGTCTGTCTTTAATATTTGATTTAACTAGATCTAAAATTATTCCCAAAAAGGGTCCGGGTCTGAATGGATTCGCTTACATTTGATACGAACTGATAATCAGAAAACTCTATATCAATAAATACTGGCACTAGTTAGTTTTTGCATGCCAAGTATGAAATGCATCTCATGTGGAATTGGATTCTTTTCTCCTAACGGTTCAGACAAATGTTTCAAGTGTACAGGTAAAGAATCACAACAAACCCAAGAAAGTCATGATTCTTGTGGTTGCGGACATAGCCACTAGAACACTTTTTGTTTACATTTGATACGAACTGTTAACAAAATAGCAATGAAATATTTGCTATTTTATTGGACCTAAAAGGAACGTCCAATGCCTGTATTCTTCCATAGCAGTCTTTAGTTGTTGTTTTGAAAGGTTCGGTATTTCGCTTTTCAGTTGGGAAATTTTATCTCTGGCTTCGTGATCTTCTACTAACTCAGCACCTAATGTGCCTCCATCTTTTGCTTTCATTACAGCCCCATAGAAGCTACATTTACCTTTAGGAATTGATTTGTTCACTCCTTCATGGATTTCTGCCATGTCTGACTTTAGGATAACCTCAACAACTCTGAGACTCTTATCTTCTGCACACACTTTTACGATATAGACCCAAAGGTCCTGCTTTCCCTTGTATGGTTCCACCTTTACTTTAGTGATGTATTCATCGTCTGGCTCGTACTGAACTGCACTACCTGATTGATAGCTAGACAGGACAAGAGCAGCAGCTACTATTGATGCTAATATAGCAAGTTTTGTTTTCACTGGCTTATCCCTCCTATTGCGCAACCAAATGCTGCAGCCATCTTAGGCGTGTATGATCTTTGCATATTCTATCATACCATGATTTACATTATTAGGGACAGCATGAAACATCGAACCGGAACGTCAAAGCGGAACAGCACCTTAGGTTCAAAACACGGAGCAATTTCACTCGCACTAATCTAGGTTTCAGAATACCTTGAATGGTATTGATTTACATTTGATATGATCTGATACCAAGGCTTCAAATTAATTTTGTAAAAGTCCTGTAGTGTGTTAATTCATTCCCTTGTTGTTTCAAATTTAATTGTGTTTTCGTTTTCATTAATAATTTTAATATCCTTCTCACTAAGAAAATTCTCTATAGTCCCATTCCATTTTCTTATGCTTTCAAACTGTGGCCTTTGACTAGTACGAGTCGCAGTTCCATTTTTGTAATCTATATACCAAAATTCATTGATATCAGTATCCTTTGTTTGAACCCAGAGATTAGTGATCTTATATCACCGCAAACCTATCCAGCTTATCTATAATATTAGTTGTTTTCTTAGATCTTCACATCCATGTCTTATCGTAACACTACTTATTGATGAGGAATTACTGCCAAGAAAGAAGCGAAGATACAAAAGTGTTTACAAAAGAAGATACGGAGATAAGAAATAGTGAAACATACTGTAGAATGTACATATAGAAATACTCACGGCATAAGACATGATCATTGTTTCTGTTCGTGTCATAAAGTATCAGCAGGTTAGGAAAAATTAAAGGATGACGAAAAATGATGATATCGAAATTGCTTGGTACTATCACAATGGTACAAAGCACCCTCATGGGAAATTGATGGAACGCTTTCATTCCTATGATCCCGCTAACAGACCAAATCCATACAAAATATACAAAGACCTTCATGCTATCTCTTTACCTCTAGAAAGATCACCGACCGACTCACCTACACTAAAAGTAATTTCAGCTAATATCAAACGGGGAGAAAAACAAATTCCTGACATCAACATACTTGCAAGGATACTTTACTTTTCTGGCGGTATTACAAAGACGATCAATTTTTCACATTTAGGAGAAGTAGAGTTTCGTGCCGCTTCATGTACTGGAGCCCTTTATCATATTGAGATTTATGTCGTGTGTCAAGATATTTCTGGCCTTGAAGCTGGGGTTTATCACTTTGATCCCAAAGAAATGAACTTAAGACAACTGAGAAAGGGTGATTATCGCCGTGTTCTGACTCATGCCAGTGGAAATGATGAGATTATTGAGCATGCCCCTATAATTCTGGTTTATACTGACATCTTTACAAGAAATTCAGTCAAGTACCAAACGAGAGAATATCGCCATGCTTTTTGGGACTGCGGAACCATATTAGCTAATACGTTAGCTATCAGTTCTACGCATGATTTGCCCTCAAACGTGATAGTGGGGTTTGTGGATGACGCAGTAAATTCTCTGCTTGATTTAAATTCAGAAAAAGAAGCGTCCCTTGCACTTGTTCCGATAGGATTCACTAAGAGCTTTGCGCCCGAGGAGTTACCAGATGTGCCGTTACTGAAACTAGAGACCGAACTACTCTCAAACTTTGATGTTGATGATCCAGAAGTACAAAGTGTACACCAAGCCTCTTCATTAACATCAGTAGACGAAGTCAAGTCTTGGCACGCAAAAAGCTTGAAAATCCCCATTCCAGCCTCGGCTCACTATACAACATTGAATCCGTATCCAGAAGATAATCTCCCACAAAATCCTGTAGAACCAGTAATAATTCGACGAGGATCTACACGGGAATTTTCACGCCAATCAATCTCATTTCAACAATTATCGACCGTTCTTCATTATTCAACACGTGGAGTTCCTGCTGATTTTTTAAAACCTTATGGAAACTCGTTGAATCACCTGTATTTGATAGTCAACGCAGTTGATGACCTGAAACAGGGTTCATACGTTTACAACAGAGAACAAAATGCCCTCGAATTACTTAAGGAAGGAACATTACGACATGTAG
>JAEHKU010000059.1 GCA_016838825.1 Nitrosopumilales archaeon
TATCATTATTGATGCTTATGCACCTGAAATTTCTATTTCAATTGGTGTTGCAGAAGCGACTGACATAACGGATCTCTCTCCAATCATTACCAATAATGCACCTGAAATCTTCCCATTAGGCGAAACTATAGTCACATGGACTGCAACTGACAATCTTGGCAACTCTATCACTGAAACACAATCAGTCAATGTGCAAGCTTGCGGTAGACCAACTTCATACTATAACATGATTACAGGAAGTGCTGAAGATGATACTATATTGGGAACAAATGTCTCTGATTTGATTTTTGCACTATCTGGAGATGACATCATTTTTGGCTACAAAGGAAATGACTGCATCATTGGAGGAGAAGGAGATGATATCATATTTGGAAATGAAGGAAATGATTCTATCTCAGGTGGAGAAGGAAATGACATTCTAAAAGGTCAGTCTGGAGAAGATGAAATTGTAGGTGAAGATGGAACCGATATTATCGATGGTGGAGATGATTATGATAGTTGTAATGCCGGTGAAGAATCATCAGACGATCTAGTCATCAAATGTGAAGTTTGATAAGATTCAGTTTTTGTATTTTTCTAGAATAGATACAACTTCTTCATCTGAGACCTGATCAAATTCCTTGTAAAACTGACCCACAGCGGAAAAATTAGGAGGAATATCAAGAACTATTATTTTTTCCACTATTTTATTCATAACAAACTCCGTTCCTATATATTGAAAGGCTTGTGGCGGCATGACTGGTACAGCTACAATTATCTTTTTTGGCTTTTGTTTTGATAACCAATTCAAAATTACAAAAACAGTGGCACCAGTTGCTATTCCATCATCTACTAGGATAACTGTCTTATTTCTAAGCTCGTACTTTGAGTTTCCTCTAAATTTTTCAAGCCTTCTTACGACTTCTTCTTTCTTTTTTCTGATTTCGTCTTCAAGTTGATTTTTTTGTAAATATTCTTGCCAGTTTGTATTGAAATATACCGTCCCATCATGCATTATTGCTCCAATTGCAAACTCGGGGTGATCTGGCGGAGTTAATTTTTTAGAAACTATAACGTCCAAACTACAATTGATTTTTTTAGCAATTTCGTTACCGACTACAACTCCCCCACGAGGAATTGCGAGGACTAGCTTTGTTTCATTCAGATATTGTAGCTCTTCTGCAAGTCTTCTTCCTGCTTCAGTTCTGTTTGCAAACATACACATATCATGGGGTTCTCAGTAAAAAGTACTTCAGACATCTTACAATTAATAATGACACTTTTAACAAATATTTTGATGTCTCGCTCAAGTCAGTTATTCAAAGATGCAAAAAAAGTAATTCCATCTGGTGTTAATAGCCCTGTTAGATATTATGAACCATTTCCTTTCTTTGTGAAAAAAGCTGAAGGTAGTTTTGTATGGGATGTAGATGAAAATCGTTATCTAGACTTTTGTAATGGATATGGAGCCATTCTTTTGGGACATAAAAGAAAAGAGATCATTTCATCAGTTTTATCACAATTAAAGAATGGTTCACTCTATTGTGTACCAACTGAACTTGAGACAACATTGTCACGTCTAATAAAAGAGAATTTTCCATCGATGCAGAAAGTTAGGTTAGTCAATACTGGGAGCGAGGCTACTATGACTGCAATT
Organism: Nitrosopumilales archaeon; assembly: GCA_016838825.1. Classification (GTDB taxonomy): domain Archaea; phylum Thermoproteota; class Nitrososphaeria; order Nitrososphaerales; family Nitrosopumilaceae; genus JAEHKU01. Next base: position 1,637 of record JAEHKU010000059.1, read on the forward strand.
AGGATAGCACGGGGATACACAAAAAAGAAAAAGATCATCAAATTTGAAGGATGTTACCACGGTGCTCATGATTCTGTATTAGTTAAAGCAGGTTCTGGCTCTGCACATTATGGAATATCAATATCAGACGGAGGTTTAGATGAGGTCTCAAAAAATACGTTAGTTGTACAATATAATAATTCAGAGGAAGTTGATTTTGTTTTGCAAAAACACAAAGATGTGGCGTGTGTTATTGTTGAACCTGTTTTAGCAAATATGGGATTGATTATGCCAGAGAAAAAATTCCTGTCTAAACTAAGGAAAATTACTAAACAATATGACGTGCCATTGATTTTTGATGAAGTTGTAACAGGATTTAGATTGTCTTCTGGCGGTGCCCAGCAATATTTTGGAGTAAAACCAGACATTACAACCCTTGGAAAAGCACTTGGAAATGGATTCGTCATTGCAGCGGTAGGTGGAAAAAGTGAAATGATGAATGTCCTTGTTCCCAAAGGCAAAGTATACCAAGCAAGTACTTATGCAGGAAACCCAATATCTGTTTCAGCAGCAATAAGTTCGATTAAAACAATAAACAAGCACAAAAACAAACTATACCCAAAACTTGAAAGATATTGTAGGCTTCTTTCAGATGCCGTTGACAATATCGCAACAGATCTTAGAATCCCTCATCGCGTCAACTCAATTGGTTCGATGTTTCAGATTTTCTTTACCAATAAACCAGTGAAAGACTTTCGGTCTTGCAAAAAAGCGAACACAAAAAAATTCAAACAA
>JAEHKU010000060.1 GCA_016838825.1 Nitrosopumilales archaeon
CTCAATAATTAATCATCTTAATTTCAAACTGAATTCCCCTTTTTTCAAACCAGTGCCCCAAAAAATTCTTTAATTGATCAGATATTTTATGTCCATATACCCCTTCCAACATGCCTGATTTTTCGATTATAGGAACGATTTCAGAGCTTAACTTTATGTTAAAAAAAATCCAGCCAAATTTACTCATCGGCTCACCTATCTCATAACCATTTTTTACTTTGCAAGTACTTTCAAGTTCTTCCATTGCTTTTTTCACTGATGCAATCTCTTTAGGGTTCTTGGTACTGACTTGAAATAATGGTCTCAATGAAATCAGTTATCGCTCCTTTATTATAATCGCATTTCTTTGATTAACATTTGATATGGACTGACGGTCTAGAATTTGATTTTCTTTATCTTGATGAGTAAAATTGCTGGTGCGACAAAATACATTCCAATATTTAGTAAGATAATACTAATTCCATAGCTTAACATAGATTCTTCCGAGTCAATATCAACATAGTTTAGAATCGATAGTGAAGTAATCAATGGTGTTATTGTAATCTTTACTAGTTCCTTGAAGATAGGACTTTGTCGTTCCCAATCAGCTATTGTTGGAGAGAATGAATAGTAAAGTTGGTTAAATGATTCCATGAATGCAGAACCAGATCCTGTTTGTAATAACGAACTATCTCTTAACTCTCGTAGTTGTTGTACCTGTGGTGCAAGTTCAGTTCCATATGTGGCAGTAGCAATGAGACACCCACCTCCTCCAAAGCCAGTTCCACTGCCAGAAGTACAATCACCCAATATGGTCACTTCTCCAAATTGCACTTTTGTTGAACGTTGTTCCAAAATTTTTTGATCCTGAATTACAACAAGTTTCAAGTAACCATCTTGTGTCATTTTTTCAAATTTTGCACCAAAAACTCCTTGACGTATTATAGATGTCTCGCATGGAAAAATGACAATCTTGTCATGCCGGCCATCCATTTCGGTATAGTCAAAACCAGAAGCCTGAAGTGCTCCTGACCAGTCGGTGTCAGAAAATATCAAAAGTTTTGCCTTGCCTTCAGGCACTGTCGAGGTTAGCTCTTGCCTTATTTTATTTTCTATTCGTTCTGGTATGGCTGTTGATGTAGGTGTAGGTGCAACTCGGGAAAAAACCTGGGTTCCGATTATTGTTATTTCATCGTTAAATTTTGAAAATGGAATTGTGAGAGTTCTATCAGATTCCGTTACGGTCTCGTCTAAGAAATAAATCGCCAAGCCATCAAGAAGGACCTCAAATTCAATATCGTTACCACCACTTTTTGCATCGATCAAATTTCTTGGTAATGTTATGGTTAGTTCGCCGCTGGTTCTGGCGGTTATTGGAATAATTAGGGATACATCTTCTGAGTTTATCTCAAATCCTAAGACTTTGCCACCACGTATGTCATGGTCTGGTTCTCCAAATTGCTGTGCAGAAGCAGGGTAGGCAAATACTCCTATTATTACAAAAAATAATGCAATCATTATGGCGTTGGTATACACGCAGTGGGTGAATAACAGCCAATAGATAAATCCGATCTTTATTAATCGATCATAGAATGACTTTTAACGGTTTTATGAAGGGACGATAGATATGGAATCCTGGCAATGGATATTCGCATTTTTCATCATACTCATGGTTGCTAGAATGGTTCCACGCTTTCTTCGAGCTAGGCGGATAAGAAATCTTGAACCAAATAATGCGGCTACTAATCAAGAACAACCTTTGATAACCAGAACTCGACCAGAATCCAAAGACATGATGGTGTTAGGCGAAATAAATCGTGGGGTAAAAAGCTTTGGTGAAATAAAGAGGAAAACTGGATTTGTCTCTCATGAATTAGAACATATCTTAGAAAGCCTTGAGAATAAAGGCCTAATGAGAGTTGATAAAAAACAAGGGCTTCTTGGTACTAAGATCGAGATGCATGTTACTGATAAAGGATTCAAAGAATACTATGCTTAAAGGCACTAATTTTTTCAGGAACAATCATCACGGAATGGTATAATTATGGCATCAATCTGGTAATGATTACAAATTGTCAAGATTTGAAGGACCCAAAGTAAATGTAAGTGTGGCAAAAGCCATTGTAGGGATCGTTATAGCACTAATTATTGTTGGTGTGATAGCTTCAGCAGCAGTGCAGATAGTAGATGCAGGACACAGAGGCGTTTTACTCCATTGGAATGC
>JAEHKU010000061.1 GCA_016838825.1 Nitrosopumilales archaeon
ACCTTAGAAGGTTCTACTATTACATGTCCTTGGCACGGTTCAACATGGGATTGTAAAACTGGCAAGCTAATTGCATTCGCAGCAAAAATAAATGATTTAAAGTCGTACAAAGTTATAGTAGAATCAGATAGTATCTTTTTAGAGCTATAAGCACAAACTTAAATCAGGTTTTTTACATGATGTGATATTGACATGGCAGACAAGAAAGAGCAGAACATTGAAGCATTCAACAATGCTATGGCAACACTAACTAATGTTGCAAACAGCCCATCAACACCAAGAAATATTAGAAAAGATATTACCGATATGATAACTGGCCTTAAAAATGAAGAACATTCAATTTCTGTTCGTGCCGCAAATGCAATTAGTGCACTTGATGATATAACACAAGATCCCAACATGCCATCTTTTGTAAGAACCACACTATGGCAAGCGGTATCAACATTAGAGGGAATAAGGGAATAAATTCCGATTTGTTGTAGATAGTTTATGAAGATAGAACAGTATCTTAACTCTCTTCCAAAATCAATAATTTCAGGAGATGAAGTACAACTTCCCCAACATGCGATAAGAAATATACTGAAATTTGCTAGGTTAAATGAGAATGATGTCTTTTATCATTTAGGATGTGGTGATGGGAGGGCAATCATATTAGCAATACAAGAATTTGGTGTGCGAAAGGCTATTGGTATAGATAATGACAGTGAAAAGATTGCAGAAGCAAGGAAATTGGTACTAGAAAGAAAACTTGAAAATGCTTACTTTGAATGTGATGATATTGTAAAGTCAGAAATAAAAAATGCGACAGTGATTCTATTTTGGTTTTCAGATTCTCAAATAATAGAAGATATGAATGTAAAATTTTCACATCTTAATGAAGGATGCAAAATAATTACTCTGTGGAATCCATTACCAAATTGTCTTCCTGACAAAGTAGACTTTCCATTCATACTAAACATATCACCTTTCAAGAAAGCAAAAGATTTGAAAGAACAGATTTTAGTAATATTTGAGACAGACTGTATTGATTTTATAACGGCATGGGAATTTGCTGAAAGATATACAAAAGCAATACAAGATCCACATGCCGAAAGTAACCGTTTTCTTACTATCATTCAGTCACTTGTAATATGGATTAATGCTAGAAATATGGGTGTCGCATGTGAAAAGGAAATTCCAGCACCAATTCGAAATTATATCTATATACTACGTACTTTTTTTGGAATAGAAGTTGAACATCTAATAAAGTAAATCAGCTGGAATTATCAAGCCTCGTCAACCTTTTATTGAGAAAAAGATATGATTTAGTGTTGGAACAACGACTAAACCTTAACGTATCTGCTATAGATTATGATAAAACAAGCAGGGAAATAACATCTACACTGCATGCTCTTGAAGAAATGGTACATAGCGAAAATGACTTCGTAATTACAGACTCGGAGTTTGCGTTTGGCTGGCATTTTTATGTTGTATCTGTAAACAGAGAATTGATTCAAAAATTAGCCGATCAAATGGGTCAAGATTTTGATAATTTAAAAGGTAAGGGTCTTGACAAAAAATTCCTTACTTGGTTAACTAAAAAAGTAGAACAGAAAAAGTTGAAGGTAAAGTTGGCTATAAAGGAAGAGATGGAATCAAGCAAATTCGGCATTTTTTAGTAAAAAAATTGAGGGCCCTCGAGGTGACTTGTCAAATTAGTTTAAGGCCCTTACCAATTTCACGCCTAACAGTTCAAGATCAGATGTAAATACTATTTTCACGTAGTTGACTGTAAGCTATCAAGGCGGTTAGTGTCCATCTCCCGATTCACTAACCGTGCTAGGTAGCTGTGGTATTGATTTTCCGTATGAATAATCTATGAACCTTTAACAGTTCGTATCAAATGGAAACAAAAAGTGTTCTAGTGGCTATGTCCGCAACCACAAGAATCATGACTTTCTTGGGTTTGTTGTGATTCTTTACC
>JAEHKU010000062.1 GCA_016838825.1 Nitrosopumilales archaeon
ACATCCCCTGCATAACCAGCCAATTGACCACTCTCAAGTGCTTTTGCAACTGCATTACGGTCACAAATTTTTCCACGCGCAGTATTAACAAGATAAGCTCCTCGTTTCATCTTACCAATCATCTCTGTGTCAAAAAGATTCTCTGTCTCTGGATGAAGTGGGGCATTAATTGTCACAACGTCACAGACTTTGACCATAGATTCTGCACTATCATGAAAAGTTAAATCAAGTTCTTTTTCTACTTCAGCTGGTAGTCGGTGCTTGTCAAAATAATGAAGTTTTACATCAAAGGGCTTCATACGTCTTAATACTGCTAGTCCAATTCGACCTGCTGCAACAGTACCTACGTTCATTCCCTCAACATCATAAGATCTTGAGACACAATCAGCAATATTCCATCCCCCTTTGATAACCCAATTGTATGAAGGAATGTAATTTCTAACAAGTGCTAGGATCATCATTACAACATGTTCTGACACACTAATGCTGTTAGAATAAGTAATCTCAGTTACAGTAATGTCGTTGTCAATTGCTGCTTGCAGATCTACATGATCTGAACCAATACCTGCTGTAATTGCCAATTTTAGTTTTGGAGCTTTTGCAATCCTTTCTGCAGTTAGGTAAGCTGGCCAAAACGGTTGTGAAATGACAATATCGGCATCGGCAAGCTCCTTCTCAAAAACAGAATCAGGACCATCCTTGTCAGTTGTAACAACAAATGTGTGGCCACGCTCTTCTAGAAATTTTCGCAAGCCAAGCTCACCTGAAACACACCCAAGAAGATCTCCAGGCTCAAAATCTATTGCTACTGGTGAGGGCGTTGTTTGTCCAGCAGGATACTTGGTTATCTTTGGAATATCAGCACGCGCATATTTTGGTGGATATCCATCTACAGGATCATCATATAATACACAAACTATCTTTAGCTTTTCTTTACTCATTTTATCTCATCACCAATTTGGTTCGATTCTATTTAATCAAAACTGATTGCCTCATTGATTTGGTGGTATTATTGTTGGAATCATCATGAACTATGTCTTTGTTAAAAAGGCAGAAACGGAACCATAACATTCCAAACGTTTTTAAAAATTTTAGAGACGAAGAATTCTATTGGGCTCGTTGCATAGCTTGGATAGTGCGAACGCTTGCGGAGCGTTAGGTCGGGGGTTCAAATCCTCCCGGGCCCGCTTATCATGTTAAAGTCTGATAGGATTCTACATTTGATACGAACTAACTGTGTGATCGCTTCGCGGGAATATTGATGAAGAAGATTGGGGACGCTAGAGTGACGATAAAGCCCTCTCCTCGTGAACGTCCTCACCAAAGCACTCATTGATCACTATGGCTAAGTGGACTAGCATCCCAGAGATTATCCATCTCAAGAAATAATACATCAAAATAGTATTTACATCTGATCATTTTTGTTATAATCAACATTTGATACAACCTGTTGAAAGAATATGAATAATTTATCAGTTCTACGCGGGCATTATAAGCAAATTCGCAAATTATTTTTTTATGAGCAACATAGTAACTCAACTAATCTATTACTTGCTACTTTTCAAACCAAGTTTAAGCAAAACTGTAATGGTATTATCTTACATACAGAATCAAATTTGATTGAAGCAATTAACATTTGATGCGAACTATTAAAGACCAGAATAAGAAAAGAAGAAAGTAGAATTAACGAATGAATACTACCCACAGACTTTTTAATGGGAAGCCGATTTGT
>JAEHKU010000063.1 GCA_016838825.1 Nitrosopumilales archaeon
TCTAGAAAAAAAGCTGCACCAAAGATTGGTGAGCCGATTTATGCTATGGCAAAATACGGAAAAGTTTATCGTATTATTATTCCAGCAGGAATTGCAGGAGTGATAATAGTTACTACAGAGTTGAATGCCAACGTAGAGGAAATTGTAGAAAAAATCAGAGAAATAAGAGACAGGCATTATCAATAGTGATTATTAAACATAATTTTTCGCTTTCACAAATCCCCCTATGTCAATTAGCATCATCTTTCTTACATTTTACTAACAGATAATCAATTACATTATTTTCTGAAAGTTGTTTCATTTTTACTAAAGATTTGAATAAAATTTTTTCTACATAAGAAGGATATTTTGCTAGTATTTTCTTTCTTAAAGAATTCCTATTTTCTATGTAATAGTTTGCTAATGGAGCATAAACCTTTGAACCAATTTTTTCCATTTCAATTTTTTTAAAATTAGAATTAGTTAATACTGATTTTATGTAATCAACATCATAATGTTGAGATGACCAAGTCAGAGATAATATACCAAGTTTTAATGCTGAATTTATTTTCTCATTTACGACTGGCAATGCAAGCCCCAAAATGCCATTATTTTTTAAAACTCTTTTTGATTCTAGAATAAAACTCTCTAGAGGCTTCATATGCTGAACTGATTCCAAGGCTAATACTCGGTCTAACGAATTATCCATTAAAGGAAGAATGGTTGATGTAGCATTTAGTCGATGCACTTGAACTGAATTTTTTAATATTTTTTTGATCTTATTTGATGATTCTTTTAATTGGTTAAAATTAATATCTATACACGTAATTTCAAGAAAATTAAATTTTGTTTTCCATAGTATTGAAGGGCCAGATAGACCACTACCTACATCAATAATATTTTTTGCATTTTGTAATTCTGTAAGATTTCCAAAAATTTTACAAAGCTCATTTTGTGCTTCTAATGGCCCCTTAGTTTCTTCTGTCCAATAACCAAAATTTAGCATATCACCTCCAGTTGTAATTCGCATTACATCTGAAAGAGTATTGTAAAGTTTCACAACATCTTTTTCATTTCTTCTAAATGTCCATAGTAATACTTCGATTGGATTTATGATGATCATAAGATTCGAATCAGATGCTATTGGTAATAAATACAATGAAATACTAAGTAAATTAGTAGAAAATATGGTAGGAGCTATCATCATTCCACTTGCAATAGTTGCCATTGCTGGAATCGTAGGCTTTTTGGTATATCGTTTTGTAATTTATGATTATTTGTGTAATAGATCTGTTAATGAAACTCTTCAAAAATTTAACATAAAAAAAACCCAATTTCAAATTATAGAAGAATATCACGCAAACAAGGGAGAAGAGATTTCAAAAAAAGAAGTCTTACAGCTCCAAAAACGTTACAGGCGGCATGAACCTGAACAGTTTCTTGCAATGTATGATTCCATAAGAGACAAATCAAAAACTGACAAAAAGAATTAGTCTAAAATTTGAATAAAAAAAAAGTTATGGTTTAGTTGGTATTTGAATAAAGGGCGTTCCGCCTTCACCTACTACTAGTGGTAGCACACCATCCCATGCTTGTGTTTTTAGCCATTCCAGATAGAATGGATTTTGCGACA
>JAEHKU010000064.1 GCA_016838825.1 Nitrosopumilales archaeon
CCAATATTTGACTGGGCCTGGTCTTCCATTTTGGGCTGGTCTTGGATTATTGGTGGAATCTCGCCAGGCTTGAGTGGTAAGAACGCGACTGCTCCAATAACAATAACGATACCAGCAACAACTGCGATAGCTGTTTTCCTCATAGTAGATTTTATTTTTTTCGTACATAAAAGAATTGCACTTTGTGATTTATAGATCATAATTTTGATGAAAAAGATGATGCGATGGGAGGTACCACTACTACTGGGTTTTATACTGCTCTTTGGATTCTGGTCCACAACTTCTGGTGGCGAATATCATCATACTGATTTTAAAGGCGTCAAGCATTACATCATGGCTCCTGCAGTTTCTGAAGAGCGAAGCAATCTTGATGAGTTAACAAACGTATTATTTCTAAAGTACCGAGACCCATGGGAAACTCTTACAGGTGTAATAATTCTAATTGCCGGCATTTTTGTTGCGCTTGTAGTACGTGAACAGATACAAACATTTCTGCAAGACAAAAGTAAGATTTTGTCTAAATTTACAAAGTTTTTTTCTGCATCTCTATCACAAAATGAGGACACTGCCAATCAAAATAGGGCTAGCCCCACGTTGCTATACAAGAAACGTGTTTTGAAAATTAATTTAAAACTCAAACCATCTTCTCTCAAAGTCAAAATTTCAGACAAAGATTTTCCATATTTCCTTTTGATTTTTTCCAGTTTTCTTTTGGTTCTTTTGCTTTTAGGTCCATTTTCTTATGTATTTGCAACTTCTGTCCATGACACTATTACTATGGAAGTAAATGGTAGTGGTTCTGTGGCTAGTGCTACATCCACTACTGCTGCTTTTGATGCTACAGGTGATTTTGATAGTGAGCTTTTAGTTGTTATGGTAAGTGTAAACGACACAGACACTGTTCCTCCTGTAGTAACTGAAGTTACCTTCGGCTCAGACAGCTTTAGTACAGCCGATTTTATTCTTCAAACGAACCAAACAAATACAAGAAATGATTTTACATCCCGACTCCTTATTTTCACTCTTGTTGATCCTGATGAGATAAATGATGACATTACAGTTACAACTGATCTTACAGCAACCATAATCATCGGAGCATTGCTTTTTTCTGGAGCTAATCAAACTGGTATTACTGTTGGGACTGCCGTTACTGGTACAGGTACTTCTATACCAAATGCTACTGTAACGCACATCAATACTAATTCAATTGGAGCTGGATTTTTTGTTACAGATGATGGAACAGGTTTTTCCACTGGGGGTGCAGATATTCAAGCTTATAGACAAACCATATCTGGTAGTTTTGTAGGTGGTGGAGAACATATTCAAGAAATCACTACAGGGTTAAAAATAAGAAGCTTCACTATTACTGGAAATTCTGGTACACCAGATTGGCATGCAGTTGCCTTTGAGGTTCTAGGTGGAGCTCTCGAAGGCTTTGACACTATATCGGACTTTAGTGACAGTGCAGCTGTTACTACAAATATGCTAGTT
>JAEHKU010000065.1 GCA_016838825.1 Nitrosopumilales archaeon
CTTAAAGCAGAAATCAAAACTTTGGAAAAAGCAATCAAAGGCGGTTCTGTTGGAACGGAAATTATTTTTCCACATAGTTAATTCTATTCCGATTTTATCTTTTTTTGAACCGTAGGATAACTTTCAGTCCAAATCTCAACACTCTCTCGAATAAATTCTGGAATTCCAGACTCAATTGCCTTATCGAATATTTTCATAGCTTCATCTTTATCCAAAGTCTTTGATTGGGCTTTTGTGTATCCATCAGTATCAACTAAAATTGCAACATATCCATCAGAAGTTTGAATTACCGCAGCTAGATCTTCTTCTCCAACTGGAAGGAATTTTCCTCCTTCTTTTTTTGTAGTAAGTGTTAACATTCCAAAGCCCCCAAACTTGAACATTTTCATCTGTGATTTCATAGCCCTCTCCTTTCCAATCTTGACCGCCTGAAAATATTGCATAAATTACATCAATTCATTTCAGTATATAATCATCAACATTTATGATGGGTGTACTCTTAAATTGAATAATGAATCGAAAAATCTTTGTCGGTGTACCTGTAGCCGTGTTTGTTGTCATTTTAGCTGTTGTTTCATTTTCTGGTCAATCAGTAATTAGCGATTTAGAAGAAGGAATACTTTTCTCTCCAGACGAGGAATCAATTCGAGTCTTACCAATTACAATAGAATTTGAAGACTTTTCCGTTTTAGAAGTAACGAAAAAATATGCTACCTTTGAAATAAAATTCAAAGTTTCAAACCCCAACTACAAATCGATGTTATTACAACACCTCAAATATGAAATATATGATAATGCTATTAGGATTCATACTGGTACAATTGGTGAACAACCTGAAGGCTTTGTTATGAGTTCTAACTATTTTATAATTTTAAACGAGAGACCAACCATTCTGTCAGATAAAATCACCATTAAAAATGACGGTAATACTCCAGAACTTTGGTCTTCATTGTCAAGTGATACTAAAAACTGGAAAATTAAAGGAGAAGCATTTTTCAATTTGAGCTCAATTATAGCTGGAGGCAAAAATGAAATTACCTTTGAATTTACAATATAGTCATGTTCAATAGTGTATCATAAAATTTTAAAATTATGATTATTTGTTTTTAGATGAAATAGTTTGACAAAGTTATAAATGACGCCCAGTATGTTGTTTCCCGATGGCAGAAGCAGGTATGGCCGCGTTTGGCTCAGCAATTGGAGTTGCAATTGCGCTAGCAATAGTGTGTTT
>JAEHKU010000066.1 GCA_016838825.1 Nitrosopumilales archaeon
AACCGTGAATCCTTATCCTTATTTGATGAATAAATGTGGGCAGGATAAGATATCATTTCACCATCTGCATCTATAGTTGAGCTTAATACAGTTAATTCAGATAACGGAATAGATACTTTTGATACAAACGAATTAAGTTTTACAGTTTCTGTTTCGAAAGTATTACCATAAATTACTAGTTTCGCTTTTATGTCATGACTTTCAAGCTTTCCATACTTTGGTACCTTCCATGGAGCTTCTAAAACTGATTCTCCTGTACTGAATTCTCTTTCCTCTTCAAACACTATTTCACCATTCACAAGAAGGTAAACCTTACCTAGTATTGTTTCCACAGTTTCAGAAATTACTTGTATAGTTGACTTTGATATTTTTCCTTGTGCTGCGTTTTGCATGGTTTGCAAATTAACTATTGTGCCAGTTGCAAAGTCTGATTTTATGGTTAATTGATATTTGGATGATTCCTGAACCTTTCCATCTTCATTTTCCACACGAATCCAATAAGTTATGCCAGATTCATTTATGGCATCTGCAGGAATTATTCCAGAAACTGTAACGTATGAGGAACTTGTTCCTTCTTTAATACTCATTTTAATTGTGTTATAATTAGATGTGTCTTTACCTACGCTATACCTTAACTCTGCATTTGTAACATTGGTTAGAGACTGAATACTTGCACCAATGGTGTAAGATTTTCCACTTTGAACATATTGAATTGGTTCAGAACTTGTAATTGTATTGAATCCAGTTACGTAAAATACTTCTAATATTTGTGGTGCATTTGGATCAGATATACTTGATGTTCGTTTTTCTGTAGTATCTATTCTTACAATTATTGTTTCTTCACATTCTGAAATGTTAATCGCTTTCTGAGAAGTCGTTGCTTGTCTTCCACTCACGCTCTCAGCATATACTATTACTAGATCATCATTTGGTAGTAGACCTGCTTCATAGATGTACTTGTTTTGTTCTGTTAATGGTTGTTCAGTTGCCAAACTAGCGTAGTATACACCGCTTGTTATAGATCTTATTTTCACTGCTGGTGGCGTAGTTAGAGGCTGTGCATTATTTTCTGCACCAGCAATTATTCTAAGTATATTTTCTTTACATGCATCGTAATACACTTCGTAAATATACAGATCTTGAACTGCTCCTCCTGATCCTGTGGTTGGGCCTGCGGCACCGCCACCGCCTCCGCCGCCTCCGCCACCTCCGCTACTGCT
>JAEHKU010000067.1 GCA_016838825.1 Nitrosopumilales archaeon
TCCGATCTCATTAGATTTTTCACATTAAAGATTGAGCCACCAGCTTTGGGATATGGAGTTATTTACTTTGTAATAACAGGTGAGGACCTTGATGAAATTTTACAGCAAGTGAAATTAATTGGTGAGCCATTTTTTGTTGTTCCATGTGTTGGTGGAATAACTGTCTGTAGTGTTGTCATAAAAGAAAATGTACAAAAAAAATTAGAACTGGCAAAAAATCTTATGAAAAATGTTCGAGTCCTAACAATATTTGAAGCTGAAAGTGCTGGCACCAGTCCTAATTTAACAAAAACTGATTTACAAATTATTAATGAATTAACAAAAGATCCACGACAAAAGATTGAAGAGCTTGCAAAAAAAACTAATCTCTCTACAAAAACTATAACACGATCATTAGATAAATTACAAGCTGATGAGGCGATACAATTTACATTGGTATATGAGCCAACAAAGATTGAAGGATATATTCCATATTGTATTCTAACATGGATTAACGGTGATCTAAAACAAACACTTGATGTTTTGGAAAATGAGTTTTCTGAACACTTTTTACAGAAACCATTCCTTGCGAAAAACCAGGTTGTTCTATTCATGTATAGTGATAATATTTACAAATTAGATCAATTAACACAACAGGTTAGAAAAGTTTCAGGAGTCCGTTCTGCAGATTTATTCATACCTAGAAAAATTGCATTACCGCAAGAGTGGATCAAAGATGCCATTGCTGATGCCAAAAAATCTCCTAAACTTCATTTGATGTACCAGGTGAATTAAATGAAGAAAAAGAAAATCTATCAAAGTAGAATAATGGGACTTAGCGTTTATGATTTAACTATTCGTGGAAGAAAAATCAAACGTGTAATACTAGAACACCCTGGTGCTTCCGCAATGCTAGCAATCGATAAAGATCAAAAGGTCCTTTTGGTAAAACAACATCGTTTTCCACATGGTTATCTACTTGAGATCCCTGCAGGTACACTAGAAAAAGGGGAACGCGCAAAAACGTGTGCAATACGTGAACTTCAAGAAGAAACTGGTTACAA
>JAEHKU010000068.1 GCA_016838825.1 Nitrosopumilales archaeon
CAACTGTGACCAATATTGCCCAAACAAGTATGATCTCGATTTCCATAGGGTATTATTTCGTCATGGAATCTGATTAATCTTTAGATTATTCTAAGAAAATACACGCCTATGGATTACCAGTGTTTTGAATCATCTTGTGCTCCCATGATTTTTTTTCTTCGTTCCAATACACAGAATTGATTTCAGTTGGGTCAGCCATGACTTTTCCTACTAAAACTAAGAATTAAGAATTTTCAGGGACGCTTTACGTCCTTATTATTCAAAATTGAATTAAACTAAGAATTAAGAATTCTTCTTATCCCATACAACCCTTAAGCCTGTATGACCATATACTCTTTCTAAATGATCTATACTATTGCATGCCCTACAGAGTAGATTCAAGTCTTCTACACCTCTTTTACGATTATGAATTAATAAAATCATATTATGGCTTTCATTATGTTTTTCATTCCGGTACGCTATCCGTTCCTTCACTCCTCCCCCTTTGATGTGGTTAACTTCTAAGAATCTTGTATCATCACAGCCACACATAGCACATTTTAAGGCAGGATCTACCCTAGCTAAAACTTCAAGTCTTATTTTTGCGTAATAGCCTTGATAGTATTTTTTTCTCCATTCCTTATTTTCTAGGTGATACCTTTTTGTCCTTAGAATTATAGCTACCCTATTTTTTTGATAATATTCTTTACTCTTTCTTTTTATTTTCTCTATATTTTTTTGGTACCAAGCAACCTGTTCCTCTTTATGTGTAGCTCGATAAGCAGCCCGTACCTCTTTATGTGTAGCATTATAAGCACGGCCATACGCACGTCTTTTTTCTATACTTTGAGGTTCATCTTTATGTTTAGCATAATAAGCACGGCTATACATACGGTAATACGCACGTCTTTTTTCTATACTTTTGTATGGCATTTTTTATCAACCAGTCCTCAACTATCTTTCTAGAAGATACTAAGAATTAAGAATTTTCAGGATTACCAGTGTTTTGAATCATCTGTGAAAACCTGACCATATTGTTTTGCTATACT